>JAFGEC010000586.1 GCA_016931775.1 Candidatus Zhuqueibacterota bacterium
CTTAAATATGAGCATTTTAATTGTAAAATAAAACTTTTTTTTATTTCTTTAAAATTTTACGCGTTATTAAAAATCCTTAACCGGCAGCATCTCGTTGGCCGGCTCGTGTAGAAAACATTTCACTCCTGCCAGTGATCCAAAACCTCTTCGACAACATGCCAGGGAAAACCGCGCCTGAGGAGTAAATCGCTGATGCGTTTTTTTGCTTTTTTATCATCCACAGAGCCTATACGTTCTCTGCGCTTATCAGCAACCTGACGGGCGATCTGAAATTCAGTCGTGTTTTTGTACGCTGCCTCCAGACCTCGTTCGATATTCTCCTCACTTAAACCTTTTTGCTGTAATTCCCGCCGCAGCAGCAGGGTGCCACAGGGTTTACTGGTCATACGTGAGCACGCAAACATCACAGCAAATTCACCATCATCGATGTATTGTTTGTTTTCCAAATAATCGATAATATCAGCGACATTGGATTTATCATAACCGGCACCGCAAAGACGATCCTCCAGTTCCTTACGGCTTCGAGCGCGAACGGCCAAAAGGCGAATTGCCTTTTCCTTAATACAAAAACGCTCTTCCATTTGCAGGATGCCGTCGATCTGCGCATCATCGAGTTCATCGCCCTTTGCGATACCGGATTTCAGCAAAGTGTCCTGGTGAAGGCCAAAAGCAAATTGCTCATTTAAAAATATTGAATATCTGTTACGTCTTTTTTTTTGAACGGATATTTCCGTTACAGTGTATTTTTCCGTCATTCTTTGGTTTTAACTTGAGCCGGTTTTTCCGGTTTTTCCTCTTTGGATTTTTCAATCATTCCGAGTTCCTGCCGCACCTTTTTCTCAATTTCCGCAGTCATCTGCGGATTTTCTTTCAGAAAACGTTTTACATTTTCCCTGCCCTGTCCCAACCGTTCATCACCATAAGAGAACCACGTGCCGGCCTTGTCGATAACCTTGTAATTTACGGCAAGGTCCAAAAGATCGCCGATTTTTGAAATACCTTCGTTGTACATAATATCAAATTGGGCTTCGCGAAACGGGGGTGCCACTTTATTTTTTACAACCTTGACTTTTGTCCGGTTACCAATGACGTTTTCACCATCTTTAATCGCCGCAATACGGCGAATGTCCAGACGCACCGACGAGTAAAATTTTAGCGCACGGCCGCCGGTTGTTGTCTCCGGATTACCGAACATGACCCCGATTTTTTCGCGAATCTGGTTGATAAAAATAACCGATGTATTTGATTTACTGATAGAACCCGTTAATTTGCGCATTGCCTGCGACATTAACCTGGCCTGCAATCCCATCTGTGCATCACCCATATCGCCTTCAATTTCAGCCCGCGGAACCAAGGCGGCAACAGAGTCCACAATAATGACGTCCAGAGAACCGCTGCGAACCAGGGTTTCTGTGATTTCAAGGGCCTGTTCGCCGGTATCGGGTTGTGAAATCAACAGGTTGTCGGTATCAACACCCAGCATTTTTGCATATTTTGCGTCCAGAGCGTGTTCGGCATCCACAAAAGCCGCCAGGCCGCCCGTTTTTTGTGCTTCCGCAATGATGTGCAGAGCCAGAGTGGTTTTACCGGAGGATTCCGGACCGAATATTTCCGTAACTCGGCCACGAGGGATTCCGCCGATACCCAAAGCTGCATCGAGAGAAATAGAACCGGTCGGAATACAGGCAATGGTAACAATTTTATCCTGGCCCAGCCACATAATAGAACCTTTTCCATATTGCCGGTCTATTTGCGTCATGGCCAGTTCAAGTGCTTTTCTTTTTTCGTTTTTCTCATCAGCCATAGTATATATTCCTGATTTTAACTTTCAAATTTAAATATAAATAGAGGTGTATATACCGAGCCGGAGGGCATTAAATCGCTTTTCATAACGGTCACCTCCCGGGCTTCGATCCAGCCGGTTTCAAACGGCTCGCGCTGTAATACGGCGGAAATTTCGCGTAAACCGTCAGCGGTTTTAACACGGCCGAGTGTAATGTGCGGGGAAAATTTTCTGTTTTCCATTTCAAAGCCGATTTCCTCCAGAGTATTTTCGAGCTTTTTTTGTAACTTTAAAAGCGTATCCGTCGGTTCATGAACACCGATCCAGTAAACTCTGGGGCGTGAAAAATTCGGAAACGCACCGCAGTCTTTTAACTTGTAACTGAACCGCGGTATCTCCCGCACGGCGTCCGAGGTGGCATTTGCGACGGACGACAGCTTGGCCTCCGGGACATTACCCAGAAACTTGAGCGTCAGATGAATGCCGTCGGTTCGCGCCCACCGCACACCTCTACCAAGTGGTTTAAGTTTTTTTTGCAAGCTGCCGCACTGATCTAAAACCGGCTGCGGCACTTCGATACAGATAAAAGTACGAATATTCATCGATCTCTCAGTTTTTTTCTAAGCAGATCGAGAGCTGCCTGAGCGAATCGCTCCTTGTTTCCAATTCTATCATTAGCAAAATTATATTTTATTGCAAAATCCTCGCGGTCATCCGCGTAACCGACAAACACCAGGCCTACCGGCTTTTTTTCCGTTCCGCCACCGGGACCGGCGATACCCGTCGTTGCCAAACCAAAATCCGTGCCGGCAATTTCACGAACGCCCTTTGCCATAACGCGGGCTACCTGCTCGCTCACTGCACCGTGTTCGATCAGTAATTCTTTTGGCACGCCCAATAGATTCTGTTTGGATTCATTGCTGTAGCTGATGATACCGCGTTCAAAAAAATCCGAACTGCCGGGGATGTTTGTCAGCTTGTGACATAAAAGACCACCGGTGCACGATTCCGCAACGGCAAGGGTCAACTTTTTTTCAGTCAACATATCGGCAACAACATTTTCAAGTGACTTTTTTTCATCGCTGTAAATAAATTCCTCGATATCAGGCCGCAGCAAAGCCACGGCACGCTCAAGCTTTTCCTGAGCATCGTCACTGTTTTGTCCGTAAGCCGACAGGCGTATATTCACACCACCCAGTCCAGGCAAGAAAGCAATCGTGGTGAGCTGTTGAATGGCCGCTCGCTGGGAAATTTTTTCAAATAGCGTACTTTCCGCAATTCCTGTCGTTTTAATATTTTTTATGCGGAATGTCCCGGTATCATATTTTTTTTGTAATTCCGGTAAAACAAAACGGCTCATCATGGCTTTCATCTCATGAGGAACACCGGGCAAAACATAAATATGCTTGCCGTTTTTTTGAATCAAGAGTCCCGGCGCCGTACCCAGATCATTTTCCAATACGGTCGCGCCTTCCGGGACCAGAGCCTGTCCCTCGTTCACCTTGGCCATGGAGATACCGCGTTTTTCAAACCGCTGTTTAATCTTGGTCAAAATATCGTCGTTCAAAGCCAACTTTGCGCCGAAAAAATCACTGACCACATTCTTAGTGATGTCATCGTGTGTCGGTCCCAATCCACCGGTCACAATACAAACCTGTGTGCGGCCGAGGGCGATCTGCAAAGCATGAAATAGATGGTCGGCAACATCACCCACTGTCGTCACCCATCTCGCCTGGATGCCGTACTGGATCAGCTGTTCGCCGATCCAACTGGCGTTTGTATTCACGGTTTGACCGGTAAGCAGCTCATTACCGACTGAAATAATTTCCACAGATACGGACAAAAAAATCCTTTCTTAACTCATCTCCTGATATTATCCGCAATAGCACACAAGGCCGGATAACCGGATCCGGCCTTTATTAAAAAAGAGTCAAACTCAAAATATAATATTAAAATTTACTGATAAAGGCAAGGGTAAATTATTATTTTTACGCTCTCCGTCACTCTCACATCTCTATCCGCCCTTCCAGTGCCCGCGACAACGTCGATTCGTCGGCGTACTCCAGGTCGGAACCCACCGGAATACCCCGTGCTATGCGCGAAACTTTGATACCCATGGGCTTTAATATTCTGACGAGATAAAGCGCGGTCGCCTCGCCTTCGGTATTTGGATTTGTCGCCACAATAACTTCTTTTACGTCGGCATCTAAACGGCTCAACAATTCTTTTATCCTCAGATCATCCGGGCCGACTCCGTCCAGGGGTGAAAGGACACCGCCCAGAACATGATACAGGCCATGGTATTCACCGGTTTTTTCGATGGCCAGAATATCGTTGGGCTCTTCAACGACACAGATTAATCCGCGGTTTCTTTTTTCACTTGTGCAAATATAACAGGGATCCTGCTCGGTTATGTTGTGACACACCGAACAATAACGTACCCTGTGTTTAAGTTCTTCTATGACACGAGAAAGCGCAAGAACCTGCTCGGTAGGCGCTTTGAGCAAATAAAAAACATGCCGTTGAGCGGATTTTCTACCCACACCAGGCAGTTTACTCAGTTCCTGGATAGCCCGTTCGACTGTTTCGGAAGAGTATTTCATCAGAATCCCGGCAAACCCATACCGCCCAATCCCGGCAGCATGCCGCCCGTTACCTTGCCCATTTCCTCATCGGATTTCGATCGCGCATTTTCCAGCGCCTGATTGATAGCAGCCAGTACCAGATCTTCCAGCATCTCCACATCTTCAGGGTCGACAACTTCCGGATCGATTTTGATTTCCAAAATTTCCTGCGCTGCGCTGGCCGTAACCGTAACCATTCCGCCGCCTGCACTGCCTTGAACCTTTATATTTGCCAGATTTTCCTGTGCTTTTTGCAGATCCTTTTGCATTTTTTGGGCTTGCTTCAATATCGCTCCCATACCCATTTTACTCATAAACAACTCCTCAAAAATAATTAACGGATAAACTCGGCATCAAACTCATCAACGATCATTTTGACGGTTTCATTTTCCCGGGCCAGTAGTTGAAATTCCAGTCTTTTATCCAGCGGCTTTTTTTCCTGATTTTTTTCATTTGTCTGCTTTGTGTCGTTTTTCCGACAAACCACTCGCCAGGTCACACCAAAGAGTTCCTTGAGGGCTTGCTCGACAAATGAGCTGTTTCGCTCCACTGATGCCATATGGAATCCGTTTTGCGGACCAAATCCAAGGTGTAAAACGGATCCATCCAGTTGGCTGGGCCAGCTCTCTTCAAGAAAAGATCCCAATGCAATTTTTTCTTTTTTTATATATTCAATCACGTTAGCCCAGTGCTTCTGCATATCGCTTAAACCGAACTCGCCGCCGTCCTGAACCGGCTCGAATTTTGGTAATTGAAAGTCAGGTAATTCAGGAACGTCATGGTCGGACTTCTCCGGATGTGATGGAGGCGCCGAAACATGTGGGGAATTATTGCGAGATGGCGCCGGTATAGTATCTGGCTGCTGCGGGCTGGATAAAACCGGCCCCGTTTCAAACTCCGGTAGCGGCGGTGGTTCCGGCAGGCTGCCGGTTGATGAAGGTTCAGTGTCCGTTGGAGAATTTACAGGTCGTATCTTTTGTGAAGCGGAATTGTCAGGTGGACTGTGTTTTTTTTTTAAAGCATCATCGGACGGAATTTTAATATCCTCAGGATTTATCATTTTAATCAGTGCTACTTCAAGATGCAGGCGGGCGTTTGAACTTTTTCGAACCAAAAATTCCGCATCCGATGCGGCTTTTAACAGGTTGAGCAGTTTTTCGGTGGAAAAATTTTCACACTCTTGTAAATACCGTTTGGCCTGCGCATCACCCACATCGAGGCTGCCTGTGCTTTTTGTCATTTTGGCCACCAGTAAATTACGATAGTGTTGCGCCAGTCCGCTGAGAAAATCGGCAAAATCATATCCTTCGAGAAATATCCGGTTGGCCAACTCGACACCGCCCTGAACGTCTTCCGCCCTGACCAGATCGGTGATCTGAAAGAAAAGGCTGCTGTCGATAATTCCCAGCAAGGACATCACATCGGACGACCGGATGTCCGTGCCGGCAAAAGCGATCATCTGATCGAGAATACTCTCGGCATCCCGCATACTGCCGTCCGCCTTTTCAGCGATCAGCCGCAGGGATTCCTGGTCGATCTGGATATTCTCTTTTTCACAGAGCACGTTCAGTTGTTCGATAATGACCTTGTTCGAGATGCGTTTAAAATCAAACCGCTGGGTTCTGGATAAAATGGTTGCCGGTACTTTATGCGCTTCGGTGGTGGCAAATATAAAAAGCACGCGGGGTGGCGGTTCCTCCAGGGTTTTCAGCAGGGCGTTAAACGCCTCGTTGGTTAACATGTGTACTTCATCGATGATGTAAATCCGGTATTTACCGGGATTGGGGGAATATTTCAGGCTCTCGCGCAGGTTCCGCACCTCATCGATACCGCGGTTGGAGGCACCGTCAATCTCAAAAACATCCAGGCTGCGGCTTTCATTGATTTCGACACAGGAGGTGCATGTATTGCACGGCTGAATGGTGGGGCCGCTGTCGCAGTTGAGCGCCTTGGAAAGCAGACGGGCAACGGTGGTTTTACCCACGCCACGCGGGCCGGAAAATAAATACGCATTGGCGATTCGCTGTTGCCGAATGGCGTTTTCCAGCGTTTTCGTGACATGCTGCTGACCCATCACATCCTGAAAGAACATGGGGCGGTATTTTCGTGCCAGAACCAGATAAGACATATACGGAAATCCGGAGTTGGAAAAAGATAATTATCTAAAGGCTGTGCACCTATTCTCGATATCTCTTTTATGAAACCATCAGGACAGCCAACTCCAGCCAAGTAAACCAACGGCACATAGATTATATACTTGCCGCTGCTACCTTCCGGTCCTGACGGGGTTGGGTACATCACTATTGCGTCGGGCTTGAGCTATCGACATCGCTTATCCTGACGAATTTAATAACGAGCGGACCTCAAATAGGCATTCGACCCTGCTATAGCGGATTGCAGGTTACAGGGCACCGCTAGCTCCCCGTCTAGCACAGCCTGGTGGAGCCGATGGGATTCGAACCCACGACCTGTACGTTGCGAACGTACCGCTCTCCCAACTGAGCTACGGCCCCATAAAACGAGCGGAGAGGGCGGGATTCGAACCCGCGGTAGGGGTTACCTACACACGCTTTCCAAGCGTGCTCCTTCAGCCACTCGGACACCTCTCCGGACGACAACCACGAGCGGAGAGGCAGGGATTCGAACCCTGGGTACCCTAAGGCACAACGGTTTTCGAGACCGCCCGATTCAACCACTCTCGCACCTCTCCAATATACAGGTTTTACTATTTCGATCCGCGAATTTTTTGAAAGAACGATTTGATCAGCACCGAGCTTTGTTTTTCCAGTATTCCGGAAATAACCTCGACATTGATATCAAAATTCTCATGACGGGCGAGCTGCACAGCCGACCCACAGGCCCCGTAGCGCGGATCCGCTGCGGCGTAGACGATTGTGGGGATACGGGCCAACAGAATCGCTCCGGTACACATGGGACACGGCTCCAGCGTAGTATATAAAATGGAATCGTCAAGCCGCCAAGAAGCACTGAAATTGGCAGCGGCCGTAATCGCCAGTAATTCGGCGTGGGCGGTGGGATCCTGGAGGGTTTCCACGAGGTTGTAGCCTTTTCCCGTTATTCGCCCCTCCTGAACCACGACAGCCCCCACGGGGACTTCGTTTTTATCAAAAGCTTTTTCTGCCTGCTCGAGTGCGGCTTTCATCCAAAAAGAGTGGTCTAATAAATCGAGAGCCGTCATATTTGCGCGCCCGGAGGAACTCGAATCCCCAACCTTCTGGTCCGTAGCCAGATGCTCTATCCAATTGAGCTACGAGCGCGTAATAATGTTCGCAGCGCGTACGGGATTCGAACCCGTGCTACCGGCGTGAGAGGCCGGCGTCCTAGGCCCCTAGACGAACGCGCCGTTCCGCTGTTTGGTATATCAAAAGCTTGAAAATTTAGTAAATTTTTAGGAAAATGTCAACTGTTTTTGTGGCGAGAATCGGTTAGAACGTTAAAACGTTTAAACGTTAGAACGTTCAAACGGATCGATCCCAGAATACAAATCAGGTCAATTTCCATATCTCCGTTTTACAGTCTGTTCCCTTTAACCGCTCGGGAACTCTGCCGCATCATATAAAAATTTACTGCTACGGCATCACCGGAAAAAATAACAGCAAAAACGTTAAACGTTGTAACGTTTGAACGTTTAAACCGCTTCATTCCACAATAAAAATAACGTTGACTTCCATATATACGGTATTACAGTCTGTTCCCTTTGACCGCTCGGGAAAGGTTGTCAGTCAGTGGATAAAACCGAAAACCACTGGACAGGTACGGAAAATCATCTTTTTTGTTCCGTTATACATACAACCTCTCCCGCTGCTGCATTACGGAAGTCACAAGGACAAACCCTGACCAAACTTTTTCAAGTCAATTATTGAATTTCTCTTGAAAGGACGAATAAGTAAATAAAAGTGTTTCATTGTTTCTAGGAGTCTGTCGGACTCGACGATTTCCATTTTTATAAATAATTGATTTTTATACATTTAAAAATTTAACCTCAAAATTTAACCTCAAAATCAATGGTGTAGAATAAACAAATACTTACGACACAAGTCCGACAGGCTCCTAGTTCATTTTACAGTTCTATCCGGCATCAATAGTTATCATAAACTTTTAATTGGCACCTGAATATGCCGGTTTATTCCCACCATTGATTTGTTTCTATTGTAGGATTTATTATAAATATTTAGGGCTTCCTGAAAAAGTCCTAACATTATTAAATATATACAATTATCTGCTTGACTTTTTGATAAAAATGCATAACTTTTAGCAA
>JAFGEC010000083.1 GCA_016931775.1 Candidatus Zhuqueibacterota bacterium
AGTGTATTCCTTGAAAAAATTCAACCTCTTATGGTCGGGGATAAAGTTGCTGCTATTGTGCCGCATCCCGGATTTGGCTTCCGATTGCTGACCATGCTGACCTTGGTTACCGGTACGGTCCTGATTATGTGGTTGGGTGAACAGATCACGGAACGCGGTATCGGTAACGGTATTTCTCTTATCATTTTCGTCGGTATTATTGCCAGATTTCCCAACTCTATTTTTGATGAAATTCAGCAAGTTGTCAGCGGCAACCGCTCCCTGTTGACGGAGGCCTTTTTATGGGCTCTGTTTGTGGGTACAATAGCCGGAACAGTGCTTCTTACACAAGGTGTGAGAAAAATACCCGTTCAATACGCAAAACGGGTTATTGGGCGTAAAATTTACGGCGGCCAAAGTACTCATATACCCTTACGTGTCAATACCGCCGGTGTTATGCCGATTATTTTTGCCCAGTCGATTCTATTTGTTCCTCAGACGGTTTTGACGTTATTCCCAACCAGTGAATTTGTCCAATCCATTAATATGCTGTTTGATTATCAGTCGTGGACATATTGGATCATTTTTGGTGTTATGATCGTGTTTTTTACGTATTTTTATACCGCTATCGCTTTTAATCCCGTTGATGTCGCCGATAACATGAAAAAACAGGGCGGATTTATTCCCGGCGTACGGCCAGGAAAAAAGACGGCAGAATTTATTGATAATATTTTGACAAGAATTACGTTACCGGGATCGATTTTTCTGGCGATTATTGCCATTTTCCCGTCATTTGTAACAAAGTTTACGAATGTATCCTATAGTTTTGCAAGTTTTTACGGCGGTACATCCCTGCTTATCGTCGTTGGTGTCGCACTGGATACGCTGCAACAGGTCGAGTCTCATTTACTCATGCGCCATTATGATGGATTTTTAAAGAGTGGTAAAATTCGAGGCCGAAGAAGATTTTAATGATAAAGGAGTTGAGGAGACGACCGATGCGAGCAATTTTTCTTGGCGCCCCGGGTACCGGAAAAGGAACTCAGGCACAATATTTAGCGTTAAAATATTCTATCCCACAAATTTCAACGGGAGATATTTTACGTAAAGCCGTTCAGGATGGCACGGAATTAGGAAAAAAAGCCCGGGTTATTATGGAATCAGGTCAACTTGTATCGGATGATATTATTATCGGTTTGGTAAAAGAGAGAATCGATCAGGATGATTGCAAGAACGGTTATCTTTTTGACGGTTTTCCCAGAACGATAAAACAGGCCGAAAGCCTGGACGCGATGCTCGGCGATCGCGAAACGCTTGATGTTGTGGTATATTTTGATGTTGCAGAACAAGAGATTATCAAAAGGTTGACCAGTCGCCGGGTATGCGGACAATGTGGAAACGTGTATAGTACGATCTACAATCCCCCTCCTGCTTCCGGAATTTGTGAAAAGTGCGGCGGTAAAGTCATTCATCGGGATGATGATACTGTAGAGACGGTTAAAAACCGGCTGGCCGTTTACGAACAAAACACAGCTCCTCTCAAAGCATACTATGAAAGACAAGGTAAGCTGAGAGTCGTTGATGGCGGTCTGCCGGTCGAGCAGGTCCGGGAAAATATTGATGCTATATTTGCAGAGGAAAAAACATATAGATGATCAATATTAAAAGTCCACGGGAAATCGAGTTTATGCGCAAAGCCAGCGCCATTGTTGCTGAGGCACTGCGTCTTGCCGAGAATCGAATTTCACCCGGATTGAGTACACAGGAGTTGGATGAGGAAATAGCAGATTTTATTCATTCTAAAGGAGCCCGGCCGGCTTTTAAAGGATTTAACGGTTATCCGGGAAATATTTGTGTGTCAATCGACGAACAGGTCGTCCACGGTATCCCCGGTAAACGCAAACTTGAAGATGGGCAAATCGTCAGTGTCGATATTGGTGTAGAATTAGACGGATATTATGGTGATGCCGCGCGTACGTTTCAGGTGGGCGAAATTGATGAGTTGAAAAAAAAACTGGTAAAAGTAACAGAAGAATCTTTATATTTAGGAATAGACGCTGCTCGTGAAGGATATCGGCTATACGATATCAGTTACGCAATACAGAATTACGTTGAAAAGGCGTCGTTTTCAGTTGTTCGTGATTTGGTTGGACACGGAATTGGCAAGTCGTTGCATGAAGCTCCGCAAATACCTAATTTTGGGACCCAAAACCATGGCCCTAGAATTAAAGCTGGAATGGTGTTTGCAATTGAACCGATGGTGAATGTCGGCGGTTATCAAGTCAAAACAGAATCTGATAATTGGACGGTCGTCACAGCTGATGGTCTGCCGTCAGCCCATTTCGAGCATAGTGTTCTAGTAACGGAAAATGAACCTGAAATCTTAACTAAATAAAGAGTAATTATGCCCAAAGAAGCATCCATTAAAATTGACGGAACAATTCTCGATACGCTGCCGAATGCAACATTTAAAGTCGAATTGGAGAACGGTCACAAGGTTCTGGCCCATATTTCGGGTAAAATGCGCATGCATTTCATAAAAATATTACCCGGCGATAAAGTGACTGTCGAGCTGTCACCGTATGATTTAAGTCGTGGACGGATAATTTATCGATATAAATAAATATTGCACGAGCAGTAGAATAGAATTCAGCTCATACTTGGCATTGGGAGATAGATAAAATGAAAGTTAGATCTTCAATAAAAAAAATTTGCGAGCATTGCAAAATTATAAAGCGAAAAGGAACGTTGCGTGTAATTTGCAAGCGCAATCCTCGTCATAAACAGCGACAAGGTTAATGATCATTTAAATTAAAGGAGTTTATTTTGGCTCGAATTGCTGGTGTTGACTTGCCACGAGAAAAAAGGATTGAGGTTGCACTGACGTATATTCTTGGAATCGGTTTGACCACCTCGCAAAAGATACTTGCAAAAACCGGAATCGATCCAAATACGCGTGTCAAGGACGTATTGCCGGATCAGGTGGCAAAAATACGTGATCTTATTTCAAACGAGTATAAAGTCGAAGGGGCCCTGCGTAGCGAAGTTCAGATGAATATCAAACGTCTGATGGACATCGGATGTTACCGGGGTTTGAGACATCGACGTAATTTACCGGTTCGAGGGCAGCGGACCCATACGAATGCCCGCACTAGGCGCGGGATCCGCAGAACCGCTGTAGGTGGAAAGAAAAAATAAAGAGGTGACAATTGGCTGGTCCAAGACGTAGAAGTATAAAAAAGAGAGAAAAAGTTGAGGCAAACGGTGTTGCCCATATTAAAGTTACGTTTAACAATACCAACATAACGTTAACGGATGTATACGGTAATGTTATTTCCTGGGCAACCTCGGGACGCGTTGGATTAAAAGGAAGCCGAAAGAGTACACCATTTGCTGCACAGATGGCCGCCGAACAGGCAGCCAAAGAGGCAATTGATTTGGGATTGCAGCGCGTTGAGGTGTTGGTTAAAGGTCCCGGTGCGGGTCGCGAAGCTGCCGTTCGGGCGCTTCAGGCAGCAGGATTGGATATTACATCTATCAAAGATGTAACACCCATTCCTCATAATGGTTGTCGTGCGCCAAAACGCAGACGTGTCTAAACAACTTGAAATTAAAGTGACACTGGTCACGCTATTAGGAGGTTTCTTTATATGGCGAGATATATAGGTGCTGACTGTAAATTGTGTCGGCGGGAAGGTATGAAATTATTTCTTAAAGGCACAAAATGTTCCTCTAATAAATGTTCCTTCGATAAAAAGGGATATGGTCCCGGTCAGCATGGAAGATCAAGACGGTTTAAGCAGTCCGAATATTCGGTTCAGTTGCGGGAAAAGCAAAAGGTGAAAAGAATCTACGGTCTCTTGGAACGTCAATTCCATAATTATTTTAAAAAGGCTGAGCGTTCCAAAGGCATCACGGGAGAGAATCTGCTTAAAATGCTCGAATGCAGATTGGATAATGTTATTTTCAGACTCGGTATGGCACCGTCACGAGCTGCGGCTCGTCAGTTGGTTCGCCACCGGCATTTTTTGGTGAATGGACGGCGGGTGGATATCCCTTCATATCAGGTTCGTCCCGGTGAGGAAATCAAGGTTGTTGATAAAAGCCGGCAGTTGGGCGTCATTCACGACTCTATGAAACGCGTGCGTGAAGGAAAACTTGTAGGATGGCTGTCTCTTGACAAAGCCGGTATGATCGGTACATTGTTAGAAGTACCCGCTCGTGATAGTATTCCGGTCACTGTCAATGAAAGTCTTATTGTCGAGCTTTATTCTAAATAATAAAGATACTTTTTCATTTAATAGTTATGGAGTAAATATATGGCCTTACCAAGTTTTCAGATGCCCGAAAGCATTGAACTGGACGAGTCAACCTATTGTAACACTTTTGGAAAATTTATCGTTCAGCCTTTGGAACGCGGTTTTGGAGTGACTATTGGTAATGCTTTTCGTCGGGTTTTATTGTCATCCATACCCGGGTCGGCAATAACCCAGTTTCGAATTGATGGCATCTTGCACGAATTTTCAACGATAAAAGGGGTTCAGGAGGATGTTTCGGAAATCGTTTTGAATCTCAAGCAGGTCCGCATCAAATTGATTGAAAAAAGACCGGACAAGGTGATGATCAATGTCAAGGGTCCGAAGGAATTAAAAGCCGGAGATATTCAGGCCAGTACTACAGAATTTGAAGTGCTCAATCCGGATCTGCATATCGCAACTCTAAACGAAGAAGCGGAGTTTTCTATGGAACTCCGAATCGGTCGAGGCAGAGGTTATGTACCTGCTGAGGAAAATAAACTGGCGGATTCACCAATCGGTATGATCCCGATCGACTCTATTTTTACACCGGTTGTGAATGTTTCATACCATATTGAAAATACAAGAGTCGGACAAAAAACCGACTATGAGCGTCTTATCCTGGAAATTCATACCGACGGCAGTATTACGCCGGATGACGCACTCAGCTTTGCAGGAAAAATATTGAAAGATCATATACAGCTTTTCATCGGATTCGATGTCGAAACCGAAGAAGAAGAGCTGCCAGAAGTTGATGAAGAAGTGATGAGAATCCGCAAACTGTTAAAAATGAGCGTCGATGAACTTGAATTGTCGGTGCGATCACATAACTGCTTAACAGCAGCGAATATTAAAACAATCGGTGACCTGGTCCGTCGCGATGAACAGGAAATGCTCAAGTTCAGGAATTTTGGACGCAAATCTTTGACTGAACTGACAAAAATACTGGAAGAAAAAGGAATACATTTCGGCATGGATGTGGAAAAATATCTAAAAAAATCCGAAGGATAAACAATCGCAAAGCTCGTATATGAAGGATTGAAATAATGAGACATTTAAAATCAGGACGCAAACTCGGCCGCAGCACCAGCCATCGAAAGGCGACTTTGACTAATCTTGCTACGGCACTGTTTGAACATAAAAGTATTGTAACCACAACTGCCAAGGCCAAAGAAGCGCGGTCTGTTGTCGAGCGGCTGGTTACTTTTGCAAAGCGAGGAGATCTTGCTGCCCGTCGTCAAGTTTTACGTACTATAAAAAGTAAAAAACTTGTTAAAGAACTCTTTGAGGATATTGCCCCCAAATACACAGAGCGTAACGGTGGATACACACGGATCGTGAAATTAGGCAACCGCAGGGGTGATAATGCACCGATGGCGATCTTTGAAATGGTCGGGTTTGAAACTGTTCAAAAGGAAAAAATAGAAAAGAAGCGGAAGCAAAAAGAGGAAAAGGCTAAAAAGACAACTGCTGAAACTGAAGAGGCCGAAGAATAAGCCGGAATTTGATTCATATAGCAGGGCAATCGTTTTGATTGCCCTTTTTTATAACTTTTTTACTCGTTGCTTTTTAGTTGGATTCTTGTTACATTTGCCTTGCTTTATGACATTTGAGTAGATTTATCAGGTTTATATATGAAAAAAATTATTATGGGTTTGGTCACCGGATTAGTGACATTGGGACTCCACTGTACACAGGATCGCTCGTTACCCAGTGGCTACGACGTTCTGGAAAGAGATGATAAGGGTGCCGTCCATGTCTTAACGCTGCATGCAGCTCAAAGCGGGAGTTTCTGGCGTGTGCCCACGACCGGTCTTGAATCTTCCCTTTTGCTCGGAAACGACGAGTATCTAACCGCTCATTTTATCGTCAAATTTTATAATCTAACAGCGATAGATACGGCCACTGTTTTCTCTGCAAAGCTGTTCCTCACAAACAGCTATCAATACGGTGACGTGGGCACTGCTTCGGCTCCCATTTATGCGTTAACCTCAGATTGGAATGAGAATTCGGTGACATGGAAAGAGATAAGTGAAAATATCGATTACAGTATACCGGCCGGCATGCTGGAATACAGCGGCCAGGATCTCGACTCACTTGCGTTGACAACTGTTGGTGTCGACCTGGATCCTGATTTGATCAACCGTTGGATCGCCGACGAAACGGTCAATCAGGGTTTGTTTATCGACGGGTCGGATTTTCCGATTATGGCTGAATTTGTTTCCGTTGACAATTCGGATTACTGGCCCTATCTTCAGTTGATCCATGTGGATAAATCGGGAGAGACCGATACGACCATCGTGAATAATTATTTAAAAGATGCCAGTCTGTTAATCCGTAAAGACAAAGTGGCGGAAAACTTTTTGTTCGAAAATACACTAACTGTATCCAGTGCCGCCGGAGATCAATCGTTGCTTTTGTTTGATATCAGTCCCCTTCCCCTGGAGTGTACAATTCACCAGGCCATACTCGAGTTAAAGATTAAATCTGAAGAAAAATATATTCGTGATAGCGGCTTTCTTGTTTCCGCCGCTGCCGTTGTTTCCGATTCCCTTTGGGATCCGCTTACTGTAAAAGCCGATAGTGTCAGTGCAGTGGCCTCGACGGTTGTTGAACCGGAAGATGATGTCGCATCTTTTTCAAACAGTACGGCCATAAGAAATATGACGCGGATCGTGCAAATGTGGATTGTGGATCGAGAAACAAACAGAGGCCTGTTTCTTAAAGCGATGGACTCAGGACGAACCCCCTGCTTTGTCACCTTTTTTGCAGATTCAACCCAGGCGGATATGCTGCCGATCCTCAAATTGACTTATTCCGTTCCGCCATCACCAAGATTTTTTGCACCTTAATTTTCGAGCAGGTTTAGATATGGTAAGTAAAAATATTATATTATTTCTGATTTTAATATCGTTCGTCATACCGGTATCTGCAGACTCTATCTTTTCTTCCATTGGGCTCGGTATCCCTCGATATCTCGTGACGCCGAAAGCGATCGGAATGGGCGGCGCAGGCATCGCCGTCATGGATCCCATGGGTATAAATGCAGTCAATCCGGCCGCCATCGGCATAAACGGTGTGACCACCCTGACGATTGATTTTGACTTGGAAAATGTAGAAACTCAAACACGCACTGAAAAGACAACAACCCGACAGGGCAGGCCCACAGGTTTCCGGTTCGGCGTTCCGTTTAAGAAAAATTTGAATTTTTTGTTGTCCCTCAAATCTCAGGTGAGTTCAAAATATACCTTATCGACCAATAACTTTGAATCCGATGTGTCGTATTCAAAATTGGTCAGGGGAGAAGGCGGCCTGAGCTCCGCCGGTATCGGTTTGTTTTATGCACCGACCGAATGGCTGTCGTTTGGGATCAACGCCGATATGAACTTTGGCAGTTATACAGAAGAGTGGAAACTGGAATTTTATGACGGCACCTATCAAAATACAAGCGATGAAATAACATCACATCTTGTCGGGCACTCATTTGATTTCGGTGCTTATGTCATGCCGTATGGAAAATTGTCCGTTGGTTTGGTCTATAAAACAGGCGGCCGGCTGACCGCGAACGGTGAAACAAAGTTGGCCAATGGTATAGAGATTGAAACATCTGAAGTAGAGATAGAATATCCCCAAGCTTTGGGAATCGGTCTGGCTTTTCCTGTAACAAAGTTGTTATTTGCAATGGATTTTTATAACCAGTTCTGGAGTACCTATCGTTTGGGGGGAATCGATTATTCTTTTAAAGATTTTATACGTATCGGTGGAGGTGTGGAATATACGGATGAAAATTCACACTTGGCCAAGTATTACCGGCGTGTATCCTACCGTTTGGGAGGATATTATGCACAATTGCCGTTTACCAACGAGCAGGGAACGGCGGTTACGGAAAAATTTATTTCCTTCGGTATCGGTTTACCGTTCCACTTTAATGCCGGCCGGATCGATCTTTCACTGGAGGTCGGCCATCGCGGCTCACTGACGGATTTTAATCACAAGGAAGGTATCTATCGGCTTTCCGCCAGCATTACAAGCGGAGAGTTGTGGTTCCGTCGGCGGTAAAAGTCTCACCATTTTTAAATTTATATGGCGACGGCAGTCTGCCGGCAAGAAATGCGTGAATTCAAATTCAAAAATAACTTGCATTTTTGCTTCAATTTGACTAAAATTAATTTTAATTTTTTTAATAGTGGGGGAGAAGAACTTGAATTTTAAAATTTGGAGGAAACAACGGTGCCTGCAAAAAAAGTATTATATCAACTTTTCATAGTTTGTGTTGTTCTGGTTGGAATCGCTGTTATATCATCGGCATTTATGATAGGCTGTGCCACCACAGGACCACAGGAAACAGGTGTATCGCTGGAACGTCAAAAAGCCATTCAGGATTCTTTGCGAAAAATCTGGGACCGGCAACTGAATATACAGTGGAGCACCGGCTTTGAAAATCATAAAAATAAAATGTATCGCGATGCGGTCAAACCGTTCTGGCGTGTTGCCGAGTTGGATACTGTACAACGATTTCCAGATCTTTATACATTTTTAGGCAGTTGTTATGTCAATCTGAACATGCCGGACAGTGCGGAGATGGTCTACCGTTTGGGGACGGAAAGGTATCCGGATAAAGCCCATTACTGGCGAAGCCTGGGGTATTATCTTGTGGCAAAAAATGAAAACGAAGAGGCCATAGAATGCTACCGTCAGGCAATTGAACTGGATGGTACTAAAGTCAGCGATTATCAGCAGTTGGGTAATCTGCTTATAAAAGAGGATGATCCTGATGGTGCATTGCC
>JAFGEC010000587.1 GCA_016931775.1 Candidatus Zhuqueibacterota bacterium
ATGAAAAATCATATTCATTTTGGCTTATAAATAAAAAACGCCGCTTTAAAATTCTGGCGGGTTCGGGCGAATTTATGGCCCGGCATCAGGATGATTTACCCCAAATCACAGGTTATCAATTGGTACAGAATTATCCCAATCCCTTTAACAATTCTACTATCATTACGATAGAACTCAAAGAAAATACCCACGTTCACCTGGCTATTTACAATCTTTTGGCTCAGCATGTACGAACGTTATACGATGGCCCCGCCAAACGGGGAATGCATCAATTTCACTGGAATGCTATCGATAATAACGGGCGCGACCTGGGCGCCGGTATTTACATACTGCGTTTGGAGACGCCGAGTTACAGTGCTACACGTAAAATGATCTATATGCGATAATGACAAAAACAGGCAACAGGGAAAAGCAGATGATAAAAAGAATAACTTTATTAATTTTAGTTTTTTATTTCACGGGGCAACTCTTTGCACAAACAGTGACGGATAATATGGTCCAGCAGGGCATCAACGAGTTTTACGCCGCCCGATTTGAAGACGCCATTCAGACCTTACAGAATGCAGTGATAAACAATCAGCTCTCTCCGCTCGATTTATTTAACGCCCATCTTTATATCGCCTTCTCGCTCATCAGACAAAATTCGGATACCGATCATATCAAATTGAATATTATCGAGGCGATTAAGGCCAAACCGGATGTTGAGCTTGATATCAAAAAAATTCCGCCTGATCTTATCCAGCAATACAGTGAATTACGGTCGAATCTGCTCGGGAATCTACTGATATTGACCGATCCTACAAATGTTTCGGTGCTTTTAATCAATCGGGATGATAATAAGCTGTATAACGAATATTCCCCGGCTCGATTTGACAATCTTTTTATGGGCGAATACGACTTGATTTTAGCTAAAGACGAGTTTAGCACCTTAACTGCCGGTGTGAGCGTACAACCCGGAAAAACGGATACGCTTGTTTATACCTTGACAAAAAAAGAAATTCCGTTTTATAAAAATTGGTATTATATCGGCGGCGCCGGTGCGGCTTTAACAAGCATTCTTCTCATATGGCAACCATGGGATGGTGGTGGCGACGGGAAAAAGCCTGTAGCCAATTTACCCGGACCTCCCGCAAGACCTGAAATTCCCTGATGGTGATTTCATGCATCCTACAAACGCCCTTTCCTTTGAAAATCAATTGTGGAACCAAAATTATTGTCGCATCGCCGGAATTGATGAAGCCGGTCGCGGTCCGTTGGCCGGTCCGGTTGTTGCCGCCGCAGTCGTGTTTGAGCCGGGACAACAGTTCATTGACGGAATAGATGATTCAAAAAAAATGTCGCGAACCCGGCGGGAAGAAATTTTGCACGTTATAAATTATCATGCATTAGCTGTAGGGATCGGTATCGTGGGCGAATTTGTTATCGACCGTATCAATATTTTACAGGCCACGTTTGTCGCCATGCAAGAGGCTATAAATGACCTTTCTGAGACGCCCGATTATTTGCTTTTTGACGGACATAAACAACCACAAGTATATCAGCCTGCGACCTGCATCATCAAAGGGGATTCTAAATCTATGTCGATTGCAGCTGCCTCCATCGTCGCCAAAGTCACCAGAGATCAATTGATGATGCAATACGATCGTGAATATCCACTTTATGGATTCGCTCAGCATAAAGGCTATCCCACCCGAAAACATGTTGAAGCCATTCGGCGCCATGGATTATGTCCAATTCACAGGCGGTCTTTCAGACCACGATCGATCGAGCATCTGTATGAATCGTAGGAGACTCGGACAACAGGCAGAAGAAATGGCCGTCTGTTTTTTGGAGGCGCGAAATTTTCGTGTGTTGGAACGTAACTATTATTCACCATACGGTGAAATAGATATTATTGCTCAGGACGGAGAGGTTGTTGTTTTTATAGAGGTTAAATCATGTAGAACCGCGACATTTGGCGATCCTGCTGGTTGGATTAACCGGCGAAAACAAAGGCGTCTGGTTTTAACGGCACAGGTGTATCTGCAAAAAACCGGTTTTGATAACTTGTGCCGGTTTGATGCAGTCGTTGTCAACTATTTAAATACCGAACCGAAAATCACCCACTATAAGGATGCATTTCTACCGGAATATGAATAGAGGATTAAAAAAAATATTCATACCTGTAATCGAGGTGCTCAAATGGGGGCTGGTTGTGTGGTTGTTGTGGCCTGTGACCGCCAGTTTGAGAGAACGTTATAGTTTCTCCCGGGTTGTTCTGGGTATTTTATTGTTCATTCTTTTTACCGGGAAAAAGTTATATGATGTTTTACTGGACAAAAGGAAAGAGAAAAGCCCTGTTTCGGATTTTATATCCATGATCGCCGTGGTTCTTATCGTTGTGCTCATTGTGGCGGCGGTCGTTGCCTTTGTGGGATTGTTTGTATATTTATATTTGGGATCTTTTTCAGATCAATCGTCGTAAAACAAACAAGTTTTTGTAAAGACGGTAAATGCCTTCAGATTATTGTTTTTGTGAAAGTTTAACAGACGGGTGCAGAATGGATATCCAGGTGATATACAACGAGTCGTCAGAGTGTAATATCTCAGTTATGGGTGGGGCAGAACAGGTGCGACGCACCTTCTTTTTCTAAGTCTATGTAATTTAATTATTTATAAAGATGTCGTGGGCCGGTGCGTC
>JAFGEC010000588.1 GCA_016931775.1 Candidatus Zhuqueibacterota bacterium
GAAAGCCATCGATTGCTGTCTTCAAAATCCGCAGAATCGTCCTTTTCCTTGGACGCCGGCGGTTGGGCTTATGTGCCGGTTCAATTGGAATCCGCGGAAATCTATGATGACCAGGTGGTATCTGTTACCGCACGCGTTACCGACCGTTCGGGAAACCTGCTGGACGTCCTGCAGCATCATGTATTCATACCTGCTGTTCCCGTATCCGATACCGGTCTGGTTGTGCGAGTGGACTCGACATTTTACGATAACGACAAAATCAACGTCATTTTTAACGTTGAAATCGAAGAAACCGGACAAAAAATCTACAATCTCTCAAAGGATCAGGTATTTCTGTACCAGAACGAGCAGCGTATCAAAGATTTTACTATGGAAAAATACAGGGGAGCCGGGGCAAACCTGGCCGATATTGTTTTTGTTTTGGACTGCAGCGGCAGCATGGGCGATGAGATCGCACAGGTTCGCTCCAATTTAAGTGAATTTGCCGATTCGCTGGTCACCAGGGGCTATGATTTCCGTATCGGTGTGGTCACATTCAGCACGACCATTGACCATGTGTGGGATTTGTCAAATAATGTCGATCAGATGAAAGCGAATTTGGCCAGTATAAGTTTATGGGGCGGTATCGAGGACTCACCGCTTGCCCTGTACCGTGCCTCAGAACTCTCCTTCCGGCTCGGAAGCCGGCGAACCATTATATGGATTACCGACGAGCCCTATCCCGAGCACAGCTATACCAAACAGCAAATTGTCGACCGCATGCTTTCCATGGGCATCACCGTGCACGGCGTGGGCACAACGGATTTGCAAACCGACTGGTTCAATCCTATTGTCTTGTCAACGGGCGGCAATTTTTACGATATCAACGGCAATTTTCGCGACATCATGCTGGATGTGGCCAATATGGAATCCCAGGATTTGTATCACATCGCCTGGACCGGATCCGAATCGATTTCCAACCATGTACGTATTAAAGTTCATTATGCCGGCCTGGGCGGCCAGGTTGAGTTTTACACCGAACCACCCGCCGCATCGAATCAACCGGCCAGATTGGCTTGCTTTCCAAATCCGTTTAATCCTGTTATCAAAATTTATATGGAAGCCCCCGACGCAGCAAGGTCCCAATTATTCATTTATAATCTCCTGGGCCAGTGCGTTCGGCAATTCGACCTGACGCTGCAAATCCGGAAAGAGATATTATGGGACGCCAAGGATGAACTTGGCCGTCATGTAGGCGCAGGTCCATATTTTGTACAATTGGTATGGCAGAATGCAAAAGGTGTTCGCAAACAGATAACCCGTAAAATCTTGTACGTGAAATAACAGGAGGACGGATCGATGAAAAAAATAATTTTTGTTTTATTGATATATGTACTGCCCCTTTGGGCGGATGGATTGCTTGTGCCGGTTGACGAGCGTTATCCGAAAGATTTTTTAAGAAACCGGCTCACCCGTGTCGATGTGACATTCCACGGCCCGTTGGCCGAGACATCGGTTTATCAGGAATTTATTAACGAGTGGCACGAGCCGGTTGATGCCGTGTATTCGTTTCCGCTGCCTTTTGACGCCCGTGCGGTGAATTTTTTGTACTGGCGAAATGATTCTACCTTTCAGGCGGTGTTACGGGTGCGCGAACAGGCCGTCAATCCGGGTACAGGAGAGGGCGGTATCATCGCCAAAGTCAACAAGTACATCGGCAGCAACGGACTCCGTATCAAATTGCTGAATATCGCACCGGGAACGCTGCAAAAAGTTCAGTTGTTTTACATCAGCCATTGTGAATATTACAACGGCCAACACCGATATACCTATCCGCTTGAAACCGCCGATTTCGTCAAGCATCCGCTGGATCATCTACAGTTTACTTTTCGCATCAACAGCAGCAGTCCCGTGATAGATTACGATATACCGGATTTCGATTACAATGTGCTGACAACCGATGATAGCGAAGCTCAATTAGCCGTGTCCATGAATAAATCCAAGGCGTTCCTGAACCGCGATTTATTATTTTGGTTCAAAACCCGCCAGGATCAACTGGGCATTGATTTCTTTTCCGTAGCCAATGATTCAACAGACGGACATTTCGTGCTCTATGTTCGTCCGCAAAACGAGGCCGGTGATGATCAGGTGCTGTCCAAACGGATCATCTTTGTCCTCAGCACATCCAGTATGATGTCCGGGTATCGTTTATCTGCCGCCGTAAAAGCTATCGGTACATCGCTGGATTTACTGAACGACAAAGATTATTTTAATATCATTTCCTACAGCAGTGTTTACAAAAGGTGGCAGGACGCGCCTATGCTGGCAACACCGAAAAATGTGACATCCGCCAAGGAATTTCTCGACAATGCTGCACCGGGTGGAGGATCCAATATGGCGGATGCCATAAAAAGTGCCTTGGTCCAAATAAACGACAATAAATATTTTAACGCTATTGTCACATTCGCCGATGGCTGGTCGTCGCTGGATCCCGAAGAAATCGAAGCATTGAATCATTATAATTGTGGTATTTTCCCCATTGGAATCGGAGACGATCTCAATTATGCCCGGCTGGAGTTGCTGGCCGGTCTCAATTACGGATTTGTGACTTATTTTGACGACGACGATAACCTGTTGACGGGTATGGAAGAGGTCATCAGTCAAATCAGCCGGCCGATCCTTAAAGATGTGATCATGGAGTACGGTTTGGTCAAGCCCACCCAATTATTGCCGAAAAAAATCCCTGCCACCTGCGCAGGACGCTATTTCTTTACCACAGGCCGTTACCAAAGTACCGGTGAATCGTCGCTTACACTTGGAGGACAATCCATAGCCGGGCCGGCTGTATATGCTTTTCGGCTCAACTATAGCACCAGCACAGAAGGGAACAAGTTTGTCGAATCGGTCTGGGCAAAGGAGAAAATCGATGAACTGGAACGCAAGATTTTTATATACGGTGAAACATCTGCCAGCCGCGACAGTCTGATCGATCTCAGTTTAACCTATAACATCCGCTGCCGCTACACAGCTTACGTAGCGGACTATAAAAATGAATACACATCGGTCAATACCGACCGGAAGACGATATCCATACCCCGGTCGTATATTGTCGGTAATTACCCGAATCCGTTTAATCCCGCAACGACGATCAAGGTGGTGCTGGGTCCCGGTTCGGAAAAGATAAAGGTCAAATTGCTACGCATTTACAATGCACTCGGACAGCTGGTTGCCGTTTTCGATCTGTCTTTTTTGGGCGCCGGCGAACATCTGATCCTTTTTAACGGCGTCGATTATGCCGGCCGGGTTCTGCCGTCTGGTGTATATATCGCCCAGTTACAGGTGGGCCAGGAA
>JAFGEC010000589.1 GCA_016931775.1 Candidatus Zhuqueibacterota bacterium
GCACCGCGGAAAACCACTCATGGAACTGGAAATCAACGGGCAAAAAGCGACGCTGATGATCGATAACGGCATTTTATGGGATCAGGTATGGTTGTTTGGCTCTCCACTTGCTGAAAAGCTTCAATTAAAGCCTGTGGAAGAATCAACCATCGAAGGTGCCGGAGAGGGCGAGCCCACCCAGGCTTTTACTTCATATAACCTGACATTAAAATTTAAAGATATTATTTTTTACGATCAGCCTGTACTTGTTTCGCCTCCTGCCGCCGGATTTGCGAAAATGTTTCCGGGAGCGGACGGACAACTCTGCAACACGTTTTTCAAACATTTCATCGTCGAATTCGATTTCATTCAGAATGAATTTTTATTATATGACCCGGCGCACTTTCAATATAAACGAAATGGAAATGTATTGGATATGCAGGAGAATGAATCCGGTACATACGCCGTACCGTTTACTTTTACAATGCTTGACGGCAAGACATATACCGACAGGGTGGATATCGATTTCGGAGGCATTTATCCGCTCAAGATTGCATTAAATAACAGACATCAAATTCAGGTACCTCCCGGTGCTAAAGAAACATCCAGTTATGGTGCACAAGGAAAGGCCTCGGAATATCGTGCAAAAATTCAGAGCATGACATTTGGGCAATACAGATTTGATCATCCAACAGCTGTTTTCGGAGACGAAAAAACATCGAGAATTTTTCCGGATAATCTGGGGGTTATCGGGCTGCCCTTATTTATAAAATTTAATGTCATATTCGACTATTTCAGCAACAAACTTTATATCGAACCAAACAAAAATTTTGAAATGCCGTTTGAATGACAGGTAACAAGTTCGATCCACCAGCGCAGCCTTTTTGGGGATTTAAAAACCACTGAGAACACGGAGTAAACATAGGACGGCACAAGGCAAGAATTTTGCCAAACCCCTCGTTTTCGGCCATAATTCTATAAAACAGAATTAAAAAGTCGGCGCCCTAATCCAAATTGCCCGGTCAAAATCTCTGTGCCTCCGCGGCTCTGCGCGAGGTTAAAAAAATCATATTGAAGAGTTCTCAATCGATTCCACGCTCATCAAGACATGAAAAGTGCGCCGCAAACCGAAAATTTGTTAAATTAGTATATCGCACTCTGCTTTATCTCCTGCATGAGCTTTTTCCCCAAATCTTCCACGTACGGCGGCTTGTAAACGGTATCATGATCCCCTTCAACCTCAACCACACGCACGTTTTCCGCAACCCGGCTCCATCCGTATGTATTTTTATCAAAAAGGCCCGCTTTTTGTGTTTTTGCACGGAACAGCACAATTTGTCCGCTGTAAAAGTCCGGCTGGTACCTGCTGATGGCCAGCCGATTGGCCTGACGCACCTGCTTGAGAAACGGCGGCAAGTTTTTTTGTTCCTGTTGCCATGCGCGGCGATAGGCACGCCGCCAAACCAGGCTTTTAATTCTGAATTTTAAACGAGTTACAGTATCATTAACAAAAGCGGTCTTTTCCGGTATGGATGAAACAAAAATTATCTTGACACCTGATCCGATCCGGCAGAGCCAGCGTCGTGCCGTGTAAAATAACATCTGGCGCCGGGTTAAAAAAGTCGCAGGCGGTACCGACGCCTCGATCAATCCGACAAACTGAACATGACGGCCGAGATCAGAAAACCGCCGCGCCAGCTCGAACGTTACCAGGCCACCAAGGCACAGTCCGCATAAAAGTACCGGACCATCCGGATAAAATTCGCAAATCTCTTTCAAATAATGCCCGGCCATTTTTTCAACCGTATCGAATGGCACGGCCTGTCCGTCCAGACCCTGGGCCTGCAGTCCGAAAACCGGCTGATCAACATCAAGAAAACCGGTCATTTCGCGGTACACGACCACGTGCCCGCCTGCGCCGTGAATGCAAAACAACGGTGGTTTTGAACCGGACCTTTTAATCGGCACCAAAGACGGCCATCGTCCGCTTAAACCCTGATGACGTATGACCTCGGCCAAATGTTCGATGGTGGGGGCCTGGAACAGCGTTGCCAGGGACAGATTCCGGCCGAAAACCTTTTCGATGCGTGAGAACAACCGCACGGCCAGCAGGGAATGTCCTCCCAGGGCAAAAAAATCATCCCCGGTACCGATGGGAAACACGTCCAAAAGATCTTCCCAAATCTGCACCAACTGCAGCTCCAACTCATCGGCCGGCTCGGAACCGTCCTTTTCACCTGCCTCCGGGTGAGGTAAGGCGTCAAAATCGACTTTTTTATTTGGTGTCAGTGGTATTTTTTCAAGGACGATATTCCATTCGGGTATCATATAAGCCGGCAGTTTTTGACGCAGATAGGAGTTCAGCTTTTCAACAAGGACACTATCCGGTGCCACAGGGACAATATACGCGACAAGCCGCTTCCCTGTACCGTCGGTTTCCTGCAAAACCACCACACACTGTTTCACATCAGGGTGTTGGGTAATCACATATTCGATTTCCTCAAGCTCGATCCGGAAACCACGCCGTTTAACCTGCCTATCCTTTCGTCCGATAAAGTGCACCTTGCCATCCGGCAGATAACGGGCCAGATCTCCGGTTTTATACAACCGTGCACCATGGGTTTTATCAAACGGATGGAGGATAAATTTTTCTTCGGTTAATTTTGGCTGCCCGTAATACCCCCTGGCCAATCCGTCACCGCCGATGTATAGATCTCCGGTCACACCGACGGGCACGGGCTCAAGACTTGAATCCAGAATATACATTGTCCTGTTGACCAGCGGCCGGCCGATGGGCAATGCCGACCGGCCGTCGTATGTCACCGGCACAGGATAATAGCTGGTAAAAGTGGTACACTCGGTAGGCCCGTAAATATTTGCTATTTTCGTATTCGGCAATTTAACCAGACCACGTGCAATGTGCCCTGGGGAAAGTTTCTCACCGCCGACAAAAAGCTGGCGAACATGCGCCAAAATATCGGGGGCTTCGTCGATCAGCGTGTTATAAAGCGCGGTCGTGAGAAACAGAATGTCAACCTTATGTTGATATAACAAACGGCGTATGGTTCTGATATCGGGAATCGTATCGGGGTAAATCACACACCGTGCACCGTTCAGCAAAGGCGCCCAGATTTCGAACGTCGCCGCATCAAAAGAAAGCGAGGCCAATTGTAAAAAAGCGCTGGCAGGATTTATTTGTACATAATCGACATTTTTCACCAGACTGACCACACCACGGTGCGGAATTTCGACGCCTTTGGGAATACCGGTCGATCCGGAAGTAAACATGACATAGCAGGAATCTTCGGCCGTTACGGCAAGTTCGGGATTGAGGTCACTTAAATTTTCGATATCTAGTGCTGATTCGTCTAAAAAAACGTATTCCGGCCCTTCCGGTAGAACATCTCGAAATTTTCGAAGAGAAATAACCAATGGTATTTTACATTCATCAAGCATTTGACGTATCCGGTATTGCGGATAATCTCCATCCAGAGGCACATAGGCACCTCCTGCCTTGAGAACAGCCAGAAATGCCACAACGGATTGGTATGACCGGCCGGTACAGACCCCAACAGGGGTATTCGGTACGATTCCCCACCGGATCAGATAAAAAGCCAGTTTGTTGGCCATTTCGTTTAACTGCCTGTAACTTTTGATTTCTTCGCCATCTACAATGGCAATGGATTCAGGATCGATGGATACCTGCATTTCAAAAAGGTGATGCACGGTTTCGTTCCGAGGATATTGTTTCTTGGTTCTATTCCATCCGGTAACAATTTTATATCTTTCAGTTTCCTCGATCAACGGAATGATTGATATCTTCCGGTCCGGTTGAGCGGCGATCTGCCGCAGCAGGGTACGGTATAGATCGACAAACCGGGATATGCTGTCTGCATGGAATAAATCCGAACTGTAGCGTACTTCAATCGCAAGGCCGTCGTCTTTTTCAATGACAGTAACAGAAATATCAAATTTTGCCGTAACAGTATCCAATTCCAACTGGTTTACTTTCAGGCCCTCTAGTTTGAGTGATGGCGGTGAGTTCTGTATCAGAGAAAACATGACATCGAACAAAGGATTCCGGTTCAGGGTGCGCTGAGGATTCAATTCCTGTACCAATTTTTCAAAAGGGATATCCTGATTTGAATAGGCTTGCAGGGCAATATTGCGGATTTCCCTCAGCACCTCGACAAAGGTCTTGTCCGGGTCGAGACGATTGCGGATCACCAGTGTATTGACAAAAAAGCCGATTACATTCTGCACGTCCTGCAACTGACGATTGGCAGCCGGAATACCCGTCGCCACGTCACTCTGACCGGTATAACGAAATAACATCGTCTGAAAAGAAGCCAGTAGCAATATAAACAAAGAAGCTTTTTCATTACGAGCGATACGGACGAGAGAAGTTTTTGTCTCTTCATCTGTTAAAGTCAGACGTAATAATCCCCCGCTCAATGACCGTACTGCCGGCCGCGGATGGTCGGCAGGTAATTCCAGCGTCGTCAAATCTTTGAGGATCTGCCGCCAAAAGGTTAACTGGTTCAGGTACGCACACTGTGCATATTGTTTTTTTTGCCATACGGCAAAATCGGCGAATTGAATGATTAAATCAGCAAACTGAGGTTTCCTTTGCTGCACTTCCGCCGCATAACATTCTGACAATTCCTTTAAAAACAGCGCAATCGACCATCCGTCACAAATAATATGATGAAAATTTAAAATCAATATGTGTTCGTCTGGATTAATTTTAAATATTGTACAACGGTAAAGCGGTGGCTTTTGCAAATCAAATTGAAACCGTATCTCGGAGTCGATCCACCCGGAAACAATTTTCCGGCGATCTGCAGCATTTCCCATTGCTTGCTTTAAAGTCAACGGCAGGGGCAGGTCCGGTTTAATAATTTGAACCGGCTGCCCGTCAATCGGTACAAATCCGGTAAACAAGCTTTCATGGCGTTTTTGGCACTTTTGCAAACAAGTTTTGAATCGATCGAGAGCAAAAGGTCCGGAGATTGTATATCCGATAAAAAGACTGTATGCCGGCAAATCGGTACCCATTTGATCCAAAAACCAGAGCCGTTCCTGGGAAAAAGAAAGCGGACAGGGTGAGATTGTCTCCCGCACCGGAATGGTCTGTGACGGCTTTTTATTCAATATCTCTTTTTCAAACCGTCCGCGTTTTTTACTTCTGCTGTGCTGTGTCATTTTTCCGGCTCGGCTTCAGAGTACCGGTCCAGAGCAGCTGCAGCAAGCTCTGAAACGGTGGGATATTCAAAAACATCCCCCATTCCCAGCTCAAGACCACATTCATTGTGGACACCTGCAACGAATTGCATGATTAATAAGGAATGGACGCCGAGGTCAAAAAAGTTGTCGTGAACGCTTATTTGGGGGATACCCAGCAGATTTTGCCACACTTTTGTAAAAATTTTCTCCAACGGCGTTTGTGGGGCAATATAGTCCTGATGATCGGAGAGAGAAATATCCGGTTCCGGCAGTGATTTCCGGTCCACTTTCCCGCTGGGAAGCAACGGAAGTGAATCCAAAACGACAATGGCTGATGGAATCATATAATCCGGCAGTTTGTTACTTAAAAAATCTCTTATTTCTTTACCGTCCAATTTCTTACGGCACGCTACATAACCCACAAGCTTTTTGGTCCCAGGCCTGTCCGGTTCGGATGTGCTCGTATGTTCATCTTTTACAACGACCGCCGCACGGTCGACGTCCGGATGCTGTGCCAAAACCGCTTCCGTTTCACCGGGTTCTACACGGAATCCTCGAATCTTCACCTGGTCGTCACTTCGTCCGATGAAATCAATATTGCCGTCAGGTAAATAGTACGCGACATCACCGGAACAATAAACCTTTTTTTCTCCTCCCAAAAACGGATCAGGAGGGAATTTGTTCTGTAATTCCGGCCGATTGTGATACCCCCGGGAAACGACATCGCCTCCAATAAGCAACTCACCGGGAATGCCGACAGGAACAAGCTGATTGTATTTATCGACGATATACGTCCGATAGTTGGGTATGGGCCGGCCGATGGGAACGGAGCGGTTTTTATCCTGCGCCTTAATAAAATTAAAATATGTTCCCATCACCGTCGTTTCTGTTGGACCGTACATGTTGGCAATTTGTATATCCGGAAACATATCACGTACTTTTTGCAGCAGACCCTCTGTTTTGGGCTCAAGTCCGGTCAGAAAAAACTTGAGGGGTGGTACGGCGTTCAGGTTGTTCCATTCTTTCAACAAGCCGCTGATAAGATATGGATAGATGTAAAAACGAGTAATGTGGTTATCGATCAAATATCGGGCAAAACGCGGCGTGTCGAGCAACAACTCGTTGGTGATAACATGCAGCGTCCCCCCGAAACACAATGTAGAAAACATCTCCCAAACAGAGGAATCAAATGAAAAGGCGGCAATGGTCGTTGTCGTATATTCCCGTGTGTTAATGACTTTTTCACAACCGTACAACATCGCCAGAACATTTTTGTGCGATATGACGACGCCTTTCGGACGCCCGGTTGAACCGGAGGTATAAATTATGTAAGCGGGATCATTATTATTGAAAAGATCCTCAGGAATCGGCATACTCGATGGTTTTACACACTCTTCCAAGGTTATCAAATTCAAATTTTGGGACATTATAAAGTCATCCTTTATATCCTGACACACAATGGTGGTGATTCCTGCGTCCCGGATCATATATTCAAGCCGGTCCTGGGGATTATGGGAATCCAAAGGAACATACTTACATCCTGCTTTGAGAATACCCAGGATCGCAACGACCGTGTCAGCAGAACGTCCCATATAAATTCCAACAGGATCATTTTTATTTAAACCGTTTTGTAAAAGTACCCGGGCGAAAACGAATGCTTTATCGTTTAATTGCTTGTAGGTAAGCATTTGTCCCTCGCAAACAACGGCAGGATGAGAGGGTATATTTTCCGCATGCCGTTCAATCAGGTGATGCAAGCCCACATCGCAAGGGAAATCCGCAGTTTCTGCATTCCAGTCATGGACCATATGATGTCGTTCCCGTTCGGATAACAATGGAATTTGAGCAACCGTCTGGGCGGAATTGCCGACCATCTCTTTTAAAATCCGTTCATAGTGAGAAATCAGGTTTTTGATCCGGTATGGATCAAAGATATCCACGTTATATTCGACCGTACCGGCTAATCCCCCTTCCGCTTCATTGATAATGATATTGAGATCAAATTTGCTGGTGCCGTTATCAATTTCAACCGGTATCATTTTTATACCTGCAAACTCATGTTTGTATCCCGGCGTATTTTGCAATGTAAACAGAACGTTGTACAGAGGTTCTACACCGGATTTCCTGTTAGAATGTAAAACCTCAAACAGCCTTACAAACGGCAATTCCTGATGCTCAAATGTTTCAAGTATGGTTTCACAAACAGAGCGTAACAACTTTTTAATGGTCCATTCCGGGTTCAAGCGGATTGGCAGGACGATTGTATTCATAAAACAGCCGATCAAATGCCGGGCATGCCGAACATTTCGCGATGCCACCGGCGACCCGATGGTCATTTCCGTGTGTCCAGTATACCGGTACAGCAGGACGCTCAAAGCCGCAACAAGGGTCATATACAGTGTAACGCCCTCCTGCCGGCAGTAATCTTTTAGTTTTTGGGTAAAATTCCCACCCAAACTAAAATATCGCTTTCGCCCGTTTGCCGTTCGCCCGGGACGTCGTGGGCGATCCGTCGGAAGATTCAGCGTAAAAGGAATGCCTTTCAAAGCATCTGTATAATAATCCAGGTGGGGTTGCATGATATCAGGGCCAAAGTGTTCGTTTTGCCAGATCGCATAGTCGATAAACCGGATCGGTAGATCGGTTTTGTCAATTTGCGGGCCCTTTACATAAAAATTCACCAAATCCCTCATTAAAACACCCATTGACCAGCCGTCGCTGATAATATGCGGAAGCACAAATAGCAAGTAAAATTCCGATTCGGATATTTTAATTAAAACGACCCGGAGATTATTTCCTGCCGACAGGTCGAAAGGTTGACGAGACTCTTGTTGTAGAATATCGAGTGCCTTTGAACGGCGCTCCTGCCCGTTGCCTTCGAATAATTCGATGTACTGGTAATAGTTCTCACATTGTTCTCCCGGTTTTTGAAAGGGAACACCGTTTTTTTCAAAAAAACAAAGCTGAAATACGGCATGTCTCTGAAGAATCGATTCAAGGGCAGTCGCAAAAGCAGGTTCATCCAGCGGCCCCGAAATAAAAAACGCCCGAATCACGTTGTAAGCAGCGCCGAGCGGATCGATTTTATACAGAGTCCACATTTGATGCTGGGTAAAGGACAGGGGAAACGGCCCGGAATCCTTTTTAAAAGATATATTTTTTCTGGAATAGATCGACTGACCGAGCAACCGCCGGTGAAGCCGTCGGATTTTCTCTTCATTCATGAAAAATCATCCTTATGTAATCCGGACAAGGGGGGATGGATTCCAGTGGCGATTCAAACAAAAAACCGTTGGAAACGGTTTTGAGCTGTTGAAATCCGGAGAGCCGATAGGTTATTTCCATTACCCGATTGCTCCCGGTAGGAATAAATTCAGCTAAAAGGCGAACACCATGAAGTGTGGCTTTTTGCCGGATATAATTCAAAAAAACGGATCCGACACCCCGTGATATAACCCGGCAGGACATGAGCAGCAACTTCAATGTCCAAATCCTATCTCCCAACTCGACGAGCGCCAAACCGATGCGACCGTAACTGCCGTATTTATCCGTCAGACCGGCCATCAGCAGAAGGTGATTTTCGGATTGCAAAAATCCGGTCAGTTCTTCAAATGAATAAACGTAACCTGTAGCATTCAATTGATTCGTACGAACGGTCAGCTCATGGGCGCGGGGTAAGTCGTCTTTACCGGCAGGGAAAATGGTCATTTCCATATCGAGTGAAGCAAGAAATTCCATCCTGGTGCCTGAAAATTCGGTTTCAGCCCGGGTACGGATCATGTCGTTCCGGACCATTTCTCGACGGTGCGCTGAATCCGTTGTGATATGCTCCGGTATCAGGCGGGGCATATCCAGCAAGCCGGGAATTTCGGTACTGTCGAGGCACAACACGTCCGGCAAGGCGAAAAACACTTCGTCCCTTTCAAAAGGATCGTCATCGATGAAACAGACCGTGTCGATTCCGATATTGAGCGAATCGGCAATGATTTTGACAGAGATGGATTTATCCTGCCATTTGATTTGCGGATACAGAAAATATTCGGCAAGGCCGAACAGTTTTAATTTAGACTCTGTCACGTCGAACTCGCTCCGGCTGGCGATGGATTGCAGAACACCTCGCTTATCCAATGTCTTGATGACATCCTCGATCCCCGGGCGTAAAATAACGTTGGGATCCTCTAAAAGTGTGCCCTGCCAAAGCGTATTATCAAGATCCCAAATCACGCATTTAATCTTATCCGTTTTCACTTTCTTCCCAGCACCACTATATTAAAAGGATCCCTTTCTTTTGTATTCGTGTATTGCAAATTCGGCGATTTTTATCTGGTGAATTTGTGTTGTGCCTTCAATAATTTCCATGACTTTGGCATCACGAAACAAACGCTGCAGGGTTTCATTTCGACAGCCAAGGGCACCGCAGAGTTGAATGGCATCTGAAGTGACGCGGGCGACCATTGTCGTGGCAAAATATTTGGCCTGAAGGATGTGCATCATCGCCCGGCGGCTTTCAAAACTCCCGACGGTTGCAGCCGCTTCACACAAATACCGCGCCGCATTGATTGATACGATCATATCGGCAATTTTTTGCTGTACGAGTTGAAAATTTTTAAGCGCTGTGCCAAACTGCTGCCGGTCCAAAACGTGTCGCATGGCGATATCCAGACACACCCGGGCCATTCCCAGACAACCCCACGCAATACTGTAGCGGCCGATATTCAGGGCCAAAGTGCCGACAGGCGCGAGTCCAAATCCGATACCCCCGATGATGTTTTCGCCGGGTATCCTGCAGTCTTTAAACCGCAGTTCGGCCAGCATGGCCGCACGCAATCCCAGCATGCTGGAAATTGGGAATACTTCCAGACCGGGGCTTTCCCGCGGCACGAGAAAAGCCGTATGTTTTCCATTCAACCGGGCGAAAACGATAAATAAATGGGCAATTTGTCCCAGTGTGATCCATGTTTTTTTACCATTGAGCTTTATTTCATTTGCCGACCTTACTGCACTGGCTTTGATGTTCAGGGCATCACTACCCACATCCGGTTCCGATAGAGCAAAAGCGGCAATAATTTGTCCGCCGGCTATTCCCGGTATCCACTTTTGCTTTTGTTCCTCATTGCCCCAGCGTTGCAATAAACTCGCCACCATATTCTGAAGCATAACCATGGCACGTACCGAACCGCAGCCACGACCCAGCAATTCAAAAAGTTCGCCGAAGTTCATTAAATCTAAATTCCGGCCGCCCAGGGATTCGTCAGCCAGCGCAACCAGCCACCCCTGTTGAGCCAGTTCAACTACAAGGTCCATTGGGAACTGTTCCGTCCGGTCGCATTCATTGGCAGCCGGAGCGATACGTTCCGCCACAAACTTTTGAACTTCCTGCATATTCATTTACCGCTTACCGTCTTTCTTGGCGGCAATAAAAAAATTGATCGCGTTGATTGATTTAAAATTATCCAGATTCAAATCCTCACTCTCAACAGTGAGATCAAAATTTTCCTCGATGAAAAGTACCAGCTGGGTGGCAAACAGAGAATTGACATAACCACCGGAAAATATATCCTGATCGTCATTTATACTGTCACTGATATAGTTTTTAAGGAATGTCCTGATAGTATCTCTGTACATTCTAGTTATTCCCCCCGTATGTGTGGAAACCTCTTCCGCTTTTTTTACCGAGAAAACCGGCATGTACCATTTGTTTTAATAACGGACACGGTTTGAATTTGGAATCATTGAAAGCATCGTAAAGGACAAGCAGAGAGTTTAAAATCGTATCCAATCCGATAAGATCCGCCGTTTCCAAAGGGCCCATACTGTGGCCAAAACAACCTTTGAAAAGTTTATCCACATCCTGCGGGGAAGCGATATTTTCAGCTACTAAAAAGATGGCCTCATTCACCATCAGCATGAGAACCCGGTTTGAGACGAATCCCGGAGAGTCATTGACCACGATATATTTTTTATTCATTTGCTGTAAAATCCGTTTGGTGATCGCAAGTGTTTTATCCGATGTATGAACGCCTTTGATCACCTCAACCATCGGTTTAAGAGCCACAGGATTCATAAAATGAATCCCGATCACCTTGTCTTGCCTACTGGTGGCCGAGGCCAGCCTTGTAATGGGAATAGCCGATGTATCCGAAGCAAAACAGCAATCCTGAGAACAAATAATGTCGAGTTGCTGATAAACCTCTTTTTTGAGTAACCAGTCTTCCGTGACGTTCTCCATTACATAATCGACGCCGGCCAAATCACCGTATTCGGTGGTGATTTTTATTTCCGCCAGAATCTGATCCGGATCGAACTTTTGTCCTGTATACAGCTGGTGCATCCGCACATCTCTGGTAATTTTTTCTTGAGCTCTTTGAAGGATGTTCAAAGAACGGTCTAAAAGCAAAACTTTATGGCCGGTTTGGGCCAGAGTTTGGGCAACACCTGTTCCCATTACCCCGGCGCCGATAACAGCGATTTGGTCTAACGGCATTAAGATTCCATCATACGGTTAAATATTATGCAAATGCCTTTGAATTTTTCACTTTTTCAGATAACTCATCAAGATTGTTCTTTGCACGTTACGGGCTTCGTGGCCAATTATTCAATTCGTTAAAATAATACCGAATATCATATTTCTCACGAGGAACGGCAAGTGCAGCGCAATATCCAGCTGGTACAGGTACCTGTATTATTTGCCATTCATGACTTTTATTTTGCAACGGATCAACCAGGTTAAAACTTTTCGATTCCTCAACTTCGTAAAGTGCAAAAGAACTCAATCCGTAGGATAATCCCATACCCAGGCCTTTGATATATGCCTCTTTGCCCGTCCACAACCGGTAAAAGGCGGCCAAACGCCGGTCCGGAGATTTGAGTTCAAGCTGTCGGATTTCAGTATCGGAGAAAAATCGGGTTGCGATATTCATAAATTTCACTGACGGCTCATTATATTGTATGTCCGCACCGACAAGCTTTTCCAGAGTTAAAGCTAAAATAATCAATTCTTTTGAATGAGACAAGCTAAAATTTATCCGGTCATTATTCCCAACGACCACTGGTTTACCAAAAGAATTACTGGAAAAACGGATTTTTGCGGGGTCTTTTTTCAGATACCTGGATAAAATGATGCGTAAAAATCCCCGCCGGATCAGAAAGCTGTCCCTATGCTGTTTTTGCCGATACTTACGGAAACGCTCTGCTTCATCCTCTGGCAATATCTGCAAGAACCTTTCAGGATGTCGAATATATACAATGGAAAAAAGCCAGAGGTGCACCTGGTTTTGTAAAAGTGGTGTAAAGGTCGTTTGAGCCCATGGCGGTCCGGGGGAAAAGGTCATAGCTGATATCCGGTTTTAGAGCCTTTGGTTTCGTTTGGAAGAAATTGTAAGGATGCCGATCTCACAGTTCATAAAGCACAATATTCCTGTATTCCACCCGTGTGCTGTGATTCTGCAGACCGATAAAACCTGTACGCCGTTTCAGCCCGGAATGAGTGGGCAACTGATACATAAAATCCACCAGATCGGCGTCGATAATCCGCTTTTCATTCACGAAAACCTGAACATGCGAACCAAGGCACTCGACGGCAATTTTTTGCCATTCCCCTGCGGGTTTGGTGGCGCGTTCGACGGGTGCTGCGACACCGTAAATGCTGCCGGTGTACTGCCAGGGCTGCAGCTGAGTGTATTCCTCTCCGTAATCGTCTAAAACCTGTATCTCCATACCGGTATAAGCCGGATCACCGGAATGCGGCGCACGGATAAAAACGCCGCTGTTGCCGTTAGGCGGCAGCCGGAATTCCAGTTCCAACCTGAAATCCGTAAATTCCCGTTCCGTTGAAATCCATCCTCCACCCTTTCCATTGGTATACAAAACACCGTTTTCCACTTTCCAGCTGTCTTGCGGACCGCCGACAATTTGCCAGCCGTCGAGGCTGTTTTCCTGCAATAGAACGCCCTTAAACAATGGGGGTTGTGGATCCAGTTCTTTGATAAAAACGTTGCGGAAATAAAGCGGTGAATTATGGGCCTGAAGTTCAATGGCACCGGACGGATAGATCGGCTTGTCGCGTTCCCAGTAATTTTCCATAATAACGTTATCAACCACAAGCTTGTCATTGAGATAGACCGTCACCTTTTCACCGCTCATGATAATTCGAAAATGATTCCAGCTACCGGCAGGGAGATCAGCCGTTATCAGGGGTTTATCGGGAAAATTTTGATTGTTATATAATCCCCCGGAGCCCACATCCCGTTGAACCGCATCCCATATCTGCACCTGCGGTGCACCGCGCAGATAAATACCGCTATCCCCACCTTTTTCGATTTTCCAGTCCACCAACACCTCAAAATCCCGGTACTCTTTTTCAGTGCACAGGCTGGCCCCTTTACCATCAAAATACAACACGCCATCCACTACCCGCCAGTGATCACGCATCAACCGGTCGGCCTCGGCCTGTGCAACCTCCATTTCACCGGGCGTCATCACTGCACGTTTGACCGGATCCTCAACCAATCCTTTCCATCCGGTTAAATCCACACCGTTAAAGAGTGTAGTGAAACCTTCAGGGGGTTGATTGTTTTTTTCATCCGCGATGGGATGCTCGGTGATCTGTGACAAAAGGGTTACATCCGCTTGCGCTTCAATCATCGCACGGATCATACGGGGAGCCGGAATTTTTCCTGTCATGTCATCTTCACCGCTTACCATTTTCACGGCAGCGGTATAAGCATCGTAATTGATTTCCCGGTCATCAAGATATCCGGCAACAATTTTTAATGCCGCCGGTGTTTTAAGACGTGAAAACCGGCTTAAAACAATACGCTGCTCTTCTGGGCGTTCGGTGGCATTCATTAAACGATGCAAATATTCCAGTGCCCGAATCTGCCCCATTTCGTTCTGATCGAAAAGCTGTACCAAGCCGCGAATGGCCAGAACTCGATATTTCAAATTTTCATGCTGCTCGGCTATAAGAAAAAGCGGTTCTGCAGCCGATTCATTCGGCCAATCGGCCAGCGCCCGGATAGCGTCATCCTGCATATGAGAATCCGGCTTGGACTCGGCAAGGACATATTTTAATGCCTGGCCGTTACCGATATTTTTGAAAATCCCGAAAATTTTCCTTTTCGATGGATCAGGGGACTGTTGATAAAGGGCAGCCAGCTTTTGCAGGCAGGCATTCTGATCCTCGGCCCGCCGGATGATGTTAACGACCGCCGACTGCAGTGCGCGATTTTCAGACGGATTTCTTTCATATTTTAAATAATCCAAAAGGGCATCCAACTGCTCCCGGTCTGCCGTTTCAGCGAGTGCTTTAAATCCTGATATTCGCAAGGTTTCATTTTCTGAGTCGAGAACGGAAAGAAAAAACGGTACGGCTTGTTTTTCACATCGCGATGCGAGAAAATCCGTTAGCAGGATTTTTACATTATCCGGCATGTGAACCGGTCCTAAAATGTGAGGCAGCAGCTCTTTATGAGGCAAAGAGGTCAATACCGTTTTTGCCGTTTCCAGCTCTTGTTCGGCGGCGTCACTTTTCAAACGGAGCACGGATTCAACGGCGCGATCGGGGGCGATCCGTGCCGTTGCGAAAAGTGCGGCGCAGCGAACGCCTACGGCCGTATCCGCCATTGCCTCTTGAATAAGCGGCAGCCTGTTCGTATCGGACTGGCGGCCGAACATGGCCAGAATATCCGCTTTGGCCACCGGACCGGCATCCCGTAAAATTTTTTCCCAATCGATTAATAGGCCCGTACTGTCTATATTTTCCAAATGGTAAAGAGTGGACTGGCGCAATTTTGTCTTTTCACTTTGAATAAAAGGCAGCAGATCGGGCAGAGCCTCCCGGCCTGCTGTTGCGAGCAGAACATCCATTGCGGCCAGGCGCTGAAAATCCGGAAATTCACCGTGTATAATAAAGCGGCATATCTCCACACATTTATCAGCATGTCCGCTTTGTGCCCGGCGTTCGGCATAGCGCACGAGATCGTCCACGGCGGCCGAATCCTTGTTTGCTGCTTCAAGTAAAAGGGATTCGGCCGTTTCGCATCCGGTCTCGGCCAGAGCGAACAGTATATTTTCGGTGTTGCCCGGCTTTTTTTCTTTATAGATATTAACAAGCACGGGACATGCCGGGATATATTTTAATTGGGCAAGGGCGTTAATAATGGACAGTTGCTGCGGACCGGATGTTTTCGACAGTACAGCGAGCAGGATTTCTCCGGCTTCGGAGCCGCCGATGGTGGCAAATATACGCGCCGAGGGATCACACAATTGCGGGTGGGTCAAATACACACCCACCTCCGGCAGCACCTGCCTGCCGGCGAATTGCCGCAGTTGTTCCAGTAGAAAAGCTTTATGCGTTATCGGCAAATTTGTATCCAGAGCATTCAATATACTACGGGATAAGGATTCCGCATAGCTTTTATCCATAGCCGCGAGATGAACGAGACCGTGAAGGGCATAGTGCGCACGTGTGGATGTTATCGAATCCGGACTCGCCAGATCCGTGCAAATTTCATGTATACCGGATTCGCCATGGCAGGCGATCTCCTGAATAATCAGCCGTTCCTGCGCCCTGTTTTGTGCGGGTAAAAGAGCGAGTGTTTCTTGCAAAGCAACAACCGGCCGTTGCGGCGGAGATACTTTTGCTTGCTGAACGGTTGCACAACCGGCGCCCAGCAAAAAAAACAGACATAACAATCTATTTTTAATCATAAAGATACCTTCTCAAAAAGGAAAATTTTACATTTTCAGTATTTTGGGACAATCATCCGTTGTTTTTTCACACATGCCACGGTGCGCGCATGGGTTGATAAATCATCCGGTTCGCCTGTTCGTCGTTGATGAACACCTGGTTATTCGGGTCAAAATACAGTTTTCGTCCCAGGCGCACCGCCAATTTTGCCAGATTCACCAGAGTGGCCGAGCGGTGACCGTTCACTTCATTGAGGGCAAATTTTTTTCTTCTTTTAACACAATCAAAAAAATCAGTATTCTGCGGTTCGGGATCCGGCAATTCTGCCAGTTTTTTTTCCAAATCAGGAATATCCGATCGTAAGCCGGGATAAAGTTTACCGAGCGGGCCCTCGATGAACGGGACATTTTGCCCTCCCTCCTGTCCATCGATGACGATTTCACAGCCATCGGCATACTTTAAATATATCTTGCGCCAGGTACCGGCCGCATCGGGATGAGACTGGGGAGCATCGGCTTCGATTTCGACGGGCCCGGTGTCGTCCTTGTCCAAAATATACTGGACGGGATCCAGATAATGCTGCCCCATGTCGCCCAATCCGCCGCCGTCGTAATCCCAATATCCGCGAAAGGTCACATGCACCCGGTGATGGTGATAGGGTTTGTAGGGCGCCGGACCAAGCCACATATCGTAATCCAGCTCTTCCGGTACCCATTCGGGTATCACGGAGGTCAGCCCTTTCCAGTAAAACTTCCATTCAAAACCCGTCGCCTGACTGACCGTCACCTTGAGCGGCCAGCCCAGCAGACCGTTTGCCACGATTTTTTTTAACGGCGCCACAGTTGTGCCGAATCCATAAAACTGGCTGTTAAAGCGGAACCAGGTATTGATACGAAAAATAGTGCCGTTTTTACGCACTGCATCGACGACCTTCCGGCCTTCACCGATTGTACGGGTCATAGGCTTTTCGCACCACACATCCTTGCCTGCGTTGGCGGCAGCAATGGACATAAGTGCGTGCCAGTGCGGCGGTGTAGCGATATGTATAATATCGATATCGGGGCGTTCCAACACCTGACGAAAATCCTTATAGCCCTGAACGCCGTCGCCGGCCATTTTCAGAGCCAAATCGAGATGATTCCGGTCTACATCGCACACTGCAAGCAACCGGGCGCCGGGATAACGGATATGACCCCGTCCCATGCCGCCGACGCCGATGACCGCCTTGGTCAATAAATCGCTGGGCGGCGTATAGCCGGGACCACCGAGTACGTGACGCGGAACGATGGTAAAGGCCACGGCAGCGGCGAGGAAATGACGGCGGGTTGGTTGTTTATTGACGGTCATAATAGATCTCCGGGTTTGTTATTTGGTTTTGGCCTTATTTTTACGCTCATACGGTATTATTGGTAAATGTCTTAAAATCCAATATACAAATCAGTTGGTTCGTATATTTAATCAGTGTTTATCCGTGCAAATCCGTGGCCAATTTTATTCTACTTGGGATACGATTTCTATCTTTTTATTTTCAAAAGGAAAATAATTCCTTCAACTCTTGTCTCCCACCGGCTTCAGTAAATAATAAACCGTGGTTGACACAAAATCACGGACCACCGGCAGTGCCTGTACCCAGCGGGCCTGTTTCCTCGCTTTCAGACCGAATTTAAACTTGTAGATAGGATTGATGAGATAAAACTGCTGTGCCAAAACACGATAACCTGTCTGCCTTGCGAGTTTTTCAAACCGGCGGGTTGTCATATGCGTATCGGCGTTGCTCAACAAACCCGTAATTTTCTCACGGCTTTCACCAAATAGTTTAAGCAATCCACGGTATACCGGCCGCGGCAATAAATGGTACCAGGGCAGTTTGCCCAATTTTGACACCGCCATCTGCTGATGGCCGCCGTAAGGCATGTACCAGGGCGGAAAAGCGACATACAATACGCCGTTGTCCGACAGATATTCTTTCAGACCGGCTAGAACACGGTCATGGTGGTACAGATGTTCGATGGTATCCTTGAGAATGATGATGTCAAATTTTTGATTTAGCAGAGTGCGGGATTCTGCGGTAAAAACGTCGTCCAGCACAATGGAAAGCCGGCCGGTTTTCAAGTGTTCATGCATCGCTTTATGGGCGTATTCGACCTTGGCTTCGCTGATATCCACACCGACACACCGGCAGTCCCGTTCCAGGAAAACCAGCAATACACCGCCTTCCCCGCAGCCGATCTCCAGAACCGATTTATTATCAACATTTACTATCCGCTCAATGAACGGCAGCATATAATTTTTGGCATTCTTGTACTGATGCTCGACTTTGATGCCACGATCTTTATGAAACGCTAACGGCATTTTCTGCTCCAGGAATCCATTCAACGCCAAAAGTGGAAACGTTATTTTTTTTCTCATTAATGATTCGATTGAAAAGTCGTACGGACCTTACCAAAGCAGATCGATTCGACGTCCTGAACAACGGCATAAAGTAAATAAATTGCGGGAAATATACACGCAATTTTTTTTATAGCAATTATCGCAACAACACCATCCTTTGCTTCGATACGGCATTTCTCGCCTGTAATTGACAAATAAATATTCCACTGGGCAATTTTCCACCGTCAAAACGGTACCGGTGTACACCGCTTGACATTTGTTCCGATTCAACCGGCGTATCGATCACCTGACCGAGCAGATTTATCACCAACAGCGTCACTGTTTGCGGCTTTTGCAGGATAAATTCAATTGTGGTTTCGCCATTGAAAGGATTGGGATAATTGACAAGTTTAATCTTTTCGGGAAGGCAGCCAGATTTTTGACCTTTAACGGCTGTTGCATCCGTGAGGGCACGTCCAACACTTTCCAGCAGCGGTTGCCGTGTATCGACCATATCCTGGCCGAGCGCCCAGATGAACAGCCCACCCAATTGCTGCGTCTTCATATAGTCAACTTTAAACCGGACCGACGTGGTATCGTCGAAACTCACAAAATGTGTCGACTGGGGATTCATTAAATACGGCACTTTTGATACCGGATCCCAGAAAAAATACCAACCGTCCTGTAAAAGAGAGATCACCTGATTGTAACGGTACTCTACATTTTCACCTAAATTCGGGTGATTCAGACCGGATGCCCGGCATCCGCGCCCGTAAAAGGGTATCCCTACAAGAACCTTGTTTTTATCCACTAAACGAGTTTCCGTCAGATAGGCTATACCGGCGCTCACGGATCCGTTGTTATTGGCGGTTGGAGGATACAGAGGTGAATTGTGACCTGCCCGGTTTACCCAGGCACCGAAAAAATCATAGGTCATGCAACAGAAAAAGTCCACGTGCTGCTGCAGATTCTGAAAATCAAACCATCTGCCGTTCCAGTCACCGGCAGGAACCGCTAGAGAAACCGACAATTTCTGATCTTGTGTTTTAATTGCGTTGTCCAGTTCTGCGATCAATAAATTCAGGTTTTGGCTCTCCTGTTGTGAAGAAGGATATTCCCAGTCGATATTTACACCATCGTAACCATTGGTACGGCAAAAGTCCAGTAAATTTTCAACCAATAGACTTCGAGTATGTGCATCTGCCGTCACGGGAGCAAAATTTTCACAATTCCCCCACCCGCCGAGGGCAATCAGCACCTTCACGCCCTTTTCGTGAGCAAATTCAACAAGGTTTTTATCCGGTATTTCGTCATATTTTCCAAGCGATCCATCGGCGTTCGGCCATGCAAACGCGTGAAAAACGTGAGTCAAACAATCACATTTAATGGCACGAACGGGTAATTCCGAACGCATCCATGCCGGGTAATAACCGGAAACGATGTACTTTTCATTCGCTCCGATGGGCTGCTGAGAAAAAATCAACAATACCAGTATAAAGCAATGTATATTCTTTGTCATGGTATAGAATAATAAAATTATTCCAATTGAACAAGGGAAAAAATTGCAGGGTATCCTCCAAAATTTTGTTTTGTAGAATCATTTTCTACTTGCCTTTGGTTGACCTTTTGAGTATCATAGATTAAGTAATCCTGATTCACATCAGATGATAGGCTTATTTAATGAACTGCTCTAAAACCGAAAGCCATGTTAATTTTTAACTATAAGCGTTTTAAACATGAACCATGCGGAGAACATTTTGGTCATGAAAAAACTATTGCTTTACCATGAAATGGTATTCTTTTCCATCGTCTTGATTATTTTTGTTTTTAAAATCCAACCATGCCCTGCCGCAAGCTATTACGTCGATCCCCAACTCGGAAACATCAACAATAATGGCGACCGGGAGCATCCTTGGAACACCCTGGAAGATGTCTTTAAAAAACATATAACTTTTACAGCCGGTGATTATATCTATCTATTGGACGGGCATCATGGTGCTGTGGTGGTGAGAGGCACTAATAACGCCGATGTAAACATTCTGCCACTGGAGGGCCATAAACCGACACTTGAAAAATTAAACTTTAGTTCGGCCGGCCACTGGATCGTATCCGGCCTGATTATCAGTCCTCAAACGGCTCCGGTTTACACCAAGACCACACTGGTGAATATAAATAATACCAGTTCACAGATCACTGTTAAAAACTGCTTTTGCTATTCGGTTTTTGACAATTCTATATGGAATGCCCAGGACTGGTCGAACAATTCGTGTTCCGGTGCATCCATCCAGGGACGGCATAATATAATAAGCCGCAACCACTTTCTTAATGTAAAGCACGGTATCCTGGTTGAATCGGATGGCAGCAACAACCTCATCGAGTACAACGTGGTGGAAAATTTTGCTGCCGACGGTATGCGGGGTATCGGCAGTTTCAATATATTCGAGTACAATACCGTGAAAAATTGCTACGATGTGGATGACAATCACGATGACGGTTTTCAATCTTATAGTTACGGTCCCGATGGTGTGGGAAAAACCACGGTCTATGGAATTGTGCTGCGCGGTAATACGATCATCAATTACACCGACCCGGGACAGCCGTTCCGGGGTACGTTACAGGGCATCGGCTGTTTTGACGGCATGTTTGAAGACTGGATCATTGAAAACAATGTCATTGTGACCGACCACTGGCACGGCATTTCACTGTATGGGGCGCGAAATTGCAAAATAATCAACAACACGGTGGTGGACAGAAATGACACCAGCCCAGGGCCGCCATGGATTAAAATTACAGCGCACAAAGACGGCACCCAAAGCAGCGGCAACATTGTCAGAAACAACCTGACGACGGATTTATCCAGCGATAAAAACATGGGTGAAGAAGACCACAATCTCGTTATTTCACGCTTTGATGCCTACGACAATTATTTTCTTGATTACGAAGGATTCGACTTGAGACTACGTCCCGACAGCAGGGCCATCGATGCAGGCAGTGCCGAGGAGGCACCCGGTATCGATAAGGACGGCAACAAAAGACCACAGGGAAACGGATATGATCTCGGCGCCTACGAATACGTTACGGCATCAGGCGATACGGGACACGACGGTACCATGCCGTCGACTTTTACCCTGAACAATTACCCCAATCCTTTTACAAAGAGCACAAAAATTGAATATTATCTTCCCTTGCCGGGAGTTGTGCAACTGACCGTATACAACACATTGGGTGAAAAAATCCAAACCCTGGTACACGGTAAAAAATCCGAAGGACCTCACAGCATTCAGTTTAACGCGAAAAATTTACCCAGCGGAATATACTTTTGTAAAATTCA
>JAFGEC010000590.1 GCA_016931775.1 Candidatus Zhuqueibacterota bacterium
CAATTCCTTGGACGTTTGCATTTTTTCTACAAAAGCGCGGTCGAGGGGTTTTGAAAGCTGCTTTTGTATGTTCCCTTTTAATTCTTTAGCCTTTTCCAAAACCTGATTTTCGCTCATTCGGGAGAAAATATTTTCCACCCGGGAGGCCAGAACACCGGGTGTTAAATACAGTCCCTCGGCGCTTCGTTGAAACGGTTCGTACCCCGATTCGGATTTTTTGATATCAATTTTTTCCAACATCCTTGTGAGGGCCAATAGTCCCCGGCTTTGTTTTTCCGCATTGAGCGGCCGGTCGAGTACATCGAGAACGTTGTAAACCAGCTGTGTCTTTTCACGGCAGATACGCCTGTTTTCCTGAATATAGGGCAACAATCCGCTGACATCTTTGTCAAATGTGAAAAGGATGCCGCCGTCGGCATCGTAGCTGTGGCTGGGCCTGTTAAATTCCTCCTTAAAAAGGTCCTGCAACCCGATCAGTGCAAAAAAACACCACTCGTCGAAAGCCAGTAAAAATAAAGTGTCCGGCCGGTCCGAGAGTAATTTTTGAACGGTTATTTCCGTTTGTTGCAGCTTTTTTCGTAACAATTCTCCAGTCATACCGGCGGGAATTTTGAATTGTGATTCGTTTTGCCGGTCAAAAAACCGGGTGAAATAGGTTATACTGTCCGTGCGTGCCTCCACATTGGATTGTGATGGCACCGGAGGCAAAGAGAATATTTCGGTTTGAGGTGGTGTTGAACGTCTGGCCCCCGCGCACGACAACAAAAATATGGTGAGCAGAAGATAAATCAAGGTTCTGTTCATTTGACCCTCTGATTCTATTTAATAATCCGGATACTGTTATTGTAATTCACGTTCAAGAAAAAAGTTTCAAAAAATTTGAAATGCTGACAAATAATCCTTATATTTACTGATTCCAAATTGTGCCGTTTTCATTCGGTTGGAAAATTACAGGTTTCCGGTTTTTTGAAAATGAATTCTGTACACCAGTCGCCGGACATGCAGAACGAACAATAGTGCGGAATTAAGCCACGTATCTCTTTGCATAAAACGAGAGTATAGTATGACTTCATTTACATCAACAGATTTGGAAAAGCTGTCGGCAATGTCCACGACCGACCGGGCGTTTCTTACCGTATACGCTCCGGCAGAATATATAAAAAATGATCTAAAAAAATCATTTGAGAAAATACGGGCCTTGCTGAATAAAACAAAAGACGCACAGGATGAACGGGACCATTTTGAAGAAAACGTCAAAATGGTTCATGAATATCTTGAGAGAAATCCGGTAAAATCCGGCTCCGTTGCACTGTTTTCATGCTGGATATTGGACTTTTTCAAGGCCGTTGAAATCCCTGTAACCGCTGAACCCGTCGTGTGGATCGACTCCTCGCCTTATATCCGGCCTCTGGCTGAATTGCAGGATGAATATGAAAATTTTATCGTGGTCATTGCGGACAATAAAAAGAGCCGCATGTACATCATGTCATCACTGGCGGCCGGCAGCGAATCCGTCGTGCACGGCGATATAAAAAATCACGTCAAAAAAGGCGGATGGTCCCAGCAACGCTATGAAAGGCGCAGGGATAAGCAGTTGTTGCACTATGCCCGTGATATTGCACAGGGTGTGCAGGATATCGAAAAGGTGAAAAATTTTACCCGCATCGTGCTGGTGGGCGGCAAAGAGATACTCGATATTCTGATGGAAAACCTTCCGCCCCGGCTTCAAGATATGGTGGTGCAAAAAGCACTGGATCTGGGCAAAGATGAGCGTTACATCAATCATGAAATCTGGCAGTTGTTTGAAGAGCAGGAGCGCGCTTCCGAGTCGGACCTGTGGCAGGAGATTCGTGCCGAGGTCCTCAAAGGCGGTCTGGGCGTTGCCGGTTTGGAAGACGTGCTGCAGGCCGTTCAATACGGACAGGTTGACAGTATTATTGTCGACCGGAATTATAAACCGCAGGGCCAGCGCTGCCGCGATTGTAAACATTTACAGACCGTTACGTTAACCGCCTGCGAAAAGTGCGGTTCGCAATCGCTATTTACTGTCGATGTGGTGAACGAGATTGTCGAGATCGCCGGGCAAACCGGTGCCGATATCGAGTTTTGCGATCCCATCGAAACGTTGACAGGGGCGGGCAAGATTGCCGCCAGGTTGAGGTTTAAATATGACAGATAATTTTTTGTCTTTTAATCGAGTGTGTTAGATTGTGGGGGAAATCGGGTAAAAGCCTGATAACTGTGATAGTATATTAATCAAATGGTCAAATGGTTTGTGCCACGGATTGACACTGATGAAACACGGAAAAATTAAGTTATGATTAGGAACAAATTATTATTTCAATTTGAAGAAATTTTATTTTTATCCACTATCCCGAATTATACCGCTGCCAGGATTTTTTCGTTATTTTTCCTGACTGTTTCCGTCGTGTTCGCCGGACCTGTTCCGGTAAAACTTGAATACATATTTCCAAAGCACAAAGACACCTGGATCGTCAAAGAATCTCCCGTCATTCTCAGATTCAACAATATCGTTCCGGAGGAAATCTCCAATCTGGATACCTTTATCCGTATAACCGGCGAAAAATCCGGCCGGGTTTCCGGTAAAACCATCATCTCCAGTGATGGAAAAACATTGATTTTTAAACCTGATTTTCCCTTTGTTGCTGAAGAAAACGTAACCGTTCAAATAAAACCCTGCATGGCCGGCCAAACCGCGGCGCGTCTGGATACGACATTTACTTTTACCGTTGCACCACACCTTGATTTTCAGCGTCCGGTAGAACCGCGACCACCTCTTAAAACATGGCGTAAATCAACCGCGCAACGGTACCAAGCCAATCAGGACGGGGTGGTGGTTCTCAATGGTGTGTCGGTGCCGTCGGATTTCCCGTATATCGATATTACGGTCAACGACAATCCCGATACCGGATATATTTTCTGCAATCATACAGGCGGCAGGAATTTTAATCTCATTCTGGATAATTCCGGCGCTCCGGTTTTTTACTGGATCGTGCCCGACGACCGGCGTGATTTTAAATTACAGCCCACCGGCGTCATCACCATGACCGTGCGGGAGGGCTTTGGCGGCGGCGGATTTTGCGCCATCAACAACACATATACCGTGGTGGATACGTTTTTTGTACCCCCCGGTTATGCCATCGATGAACACGATCTGCTGGTTCGTGAAAACGGCAACTATCTCGTCACGGCCATGGATCAGCGTTTTGTGGATATGAGCGAGCTTGTACCCGGTGGATATCCCAACGCCCGGGTAACCGGCTACCATCTGCTGGAAATGGATGCCGACGATAATCCCGTTTTTATCTGGCGCTGCTGGGATCATTACAAGATCACCGATGCAGAGTATGTGGATTTGACGGCGAGAAATATCGATTTTTTACACACAAATTCCATTGCCGTGGACCTGGACGGGCATTATTTGACGACACCAAAACTGCTCGATGAAATTACAAAAATCAATAGCCGGACCGGCGAGATTATCTGGCGGTTGGGCGGCAAAAATAACCAGTTTACCTATACGAATTTTGATGAATTTATCAGCCGGCAGCATGACGTCAGCGTATTGCCCAATGGAAATTATACGGTTTTTGACAACGGTAACTTTCATGAACCCCCTTATTCCCGTGCCCTGGAGTTTAAAGTCGATACCGACGATATGACGGTGACGCGGATTTGGGAATTCCGCGATACACCCGACAGGTATGCCCATTATCAGGGCAATGTGCAGCGGCTGCCCAACGGAAACACGCTGATCAATTGGGTGTTACCTCAGTATCCCAAACTGTGCGAAGTCCGTCCCGATGGCTCCAAAGCCTTTGAAATGAATTTTATCGATCAAATCAACTGCTACCGGGTTTTCCGGTTCCCCTGGAAGGGCCATGCAGCCGTGCCGTTTCTGGTCACCGACCTTTTTTCCGACCGTGTCGTTTTGCTTTTTAACAAATTCGGCGATCCGGATGTAGAAATATACCGGGTATACGGCGGACCAAACCAAAATCCGGACCGTTTAATGGGCACGACCGGTCAACCGTATATGGTGCTGGATGAGAACGATATCACCGACAGCGGTACTTATTATTTCCGGGTTTCAGCCGTGGATTCGCACGGTAATGAAAGCGGTTTTTCCAACGAGGAAATGGTGCGGACAAATTTTATCCCGGCGGATATCAACATGATCTCGAACGGCACGTTCTCAGGCAGTATGTCTGACTGGAATTTGACGGTATCGGGTTCTGCTCTGGCCGCAACCGGCACCGCAAACGATGAATGTACTGTGGTCATTCAACAGGGAGGAGCGAATCTGGAGGATATCAGGCTGGTGCAAAACGGACTGACGCTTTATGAGGGACAAACTTATACGTTTGAATTTGATGTCCGGGCGGACAAAGCACGATCCATCGACGCCCATGTGGAATCCTCGATACCGCCGTATACCAATTACGGCAGGATCGGTTTAAGCTATGTCACAACCACCCTCGAAAGACAGAGTTATACGTTCGTCATGGAAAATTCCACCACGTCAACGGCACTGGTGGTTTTTAACGTGGGCTCCGATGACGGTAATGTCACCATCGATAACGTGGCATTGATCCGGAATAAACCTTCGCTTGTCGAAGCCAGATCAGATGAAGGGGGCTTTTCCCTGTATCCGGTCTATCCCAATCCGTTTAATGTATCGGCCACCATCTCGTTTGATCTGCCGCTGGATTGCTTTGTTACCTGTGAAATTTATGATATCCTGGGCCGCCGTGTGGACAATCTTCTGCATGGAAAATTAATCCGCGGTCGGCATACGAGGCTGTTTTCGGGCGGCAATCACAGTTCCGGTGTATATTTCTGCCGGATCACGGCGGATGCCCTTTCAACGGGACAGCGATTTTATGATGTAAAGCGCATGATTTTGCTTAAATAGGGCTGTATCTGTTATATTGAAATCACCGTTTGATCCGCCGAAAAATCCAACGGCAGGTTCATTCGGATCAATCACTCACGCAAAATACACAGGAAATTTTATGAACCGAGGCGTTATCCTGACATTAAGCGCTTATATTTTCTGGGGAATCCATCCGATTTACTGGAAACAACTGGACCATGTGCCGTCGTTTGAAATTGTCTCCCACCGCATGTTCTGGTCCATGGTGTTTTTTCTTGTTATTGTCTCCTGGTCCGGACAGTGGCGGGTGCTTTACAAGAAAATCGCCGGCAGTGATAAAAAATGGCTGCTGGTGCTGCCGGCTCTGTTGATCGGTTCCAACTGGTTGACCTATATCTGGGCGGTAAATGCCGGATTTATTATTGAAACCAGTCTCGGCTATTTTATCTGTCCGCTGGTCAGTGTATTTTTGGGCGTATTTATCCTCAAGGAACGGTTGAGGACCGTGCAATGGACCGCCATCGGCATTGCGGCGGCGGGTGTTTTGTTGATGACGCTTTTTTACGGACAATTCCCGTGGATTTCCCTTTACCTGGCCGGTACCTGGGGTACATACGGCTTGCTGCGTAAAAAATCGCACCTTTCGTCCGTGGAAGGCCTGACCCTTGAAACGACGGTGTTGTCGGTTTTAGCGCTGGCCTATCTTGTTTATCTCTTTTCCGTCCACAAATTTTCCTTTGGTGCCGACCTGACGGGCAGTCTGCTTTTAATGGGCACCGGCGTGATCAGCGGATTGCCGTTATTGGTTTTTATCCATGGGGCACGGTTGATCGATCTGGCGCTGGTGGGGATACTGCAGTATGTATACCCGACGTTGATATTTATCATCGGCTATTTTGTGTATGCGGAACAGTTGAACGAGGCGAAACTGATGGGATTTGTTTTTATCTGGAGTGCGTTGATTTTGTACACGGTCGAGTCGACGGTGGTGTTGCGAAAGGGAAAACAAAGAGCAAAAAACAGAGAACAGTGAACAATGATCAGTGATCAAACATTTCTTGAAAAGTTACGCCGGTTCTTGATTTTTGCTTTGTTTTTCCTATATTATTAACAAATTTTAATGGCTAAAAAAACGATATATTAACTTTTATTATTGACGGGAATGATCATATATTTTTAGAACTAAATTATGATAAACAAAATAACATTTGAAGATTATATATGGTTTTTTAAAAAACGGCTATGGTTTTGGAAAAAAGACAACTTTACAGCCGCAAGAGTTTAGTAAATGTTTGGTATAGTCATATATCGTCATGCATTGTTCATTTCGATATAACGAAAAAGCACAATTTTTGCTCGCGAAAGGGATGCCTGAGCATCCCAGAACGCGTTCCCAAGCTATGTGCAATAACGAATGGTTGTCTTTTTATGCAGTTTCCGATGATATTCGCCTGATTTGTACATGACACTGGCCGAGCTTGGGAACGAGTGCTGGGTGAAAAGAGATATTAAATCGAACTTGTAATCCTGTTGATCTTGTTGATCGTGTCAAAATTTAAATATTCTTCATATACATTACAAAGCCAATGTTTAAGTAATTTTTTTCAAGAAGGTTTGAAAATTATTAAATTTCAATAGGTGTGCTATTTAGGTGACGCCAATGCGCCTGGCGGGGTTGGATCGAAAATTAAAAAAAGCTACGCTTTCTATCCCTCAATTTCTTACATATTACATAAAAATTCGGATTTTTTTTGATTTTTGCACGATATTGTCGTATATATATCTTTTCTTTTAATAGATCCGGTCGTATATTGATCGCATGGTCGTTGGGAGGCAAAATCCACTATTCTCTGCAAGGGATCCATAATATGTTTGTTTTTAATAGTACAAGGCAAACAATTTACAGTTATTCCGGCCTAAGGAGACTCGTTTTTTTATTTTTATTGATCGTTTTTATCCCATCATTTTCTCTGTTCTCGCAGAGTTTACAGTTACAATACGACCTTCGGCATTCAGTCGATCCTCAAAATAATAAAAGCAATTATCCATCACTGTATTACGAATATTTCAGGAATGTGAAGAACGGTGCGTTTTTTACCAAAATTCAATCTGATTTTTTTGGAGAACGCCACAATATCGGTCAAATGTATTTGCAACTGTTCGGCGAATATAAATTTTGGAAACCGCTTTTATTTTTACATTTGGAATATAACGGGGGCCTGGGTATAGCCGAAGGTACCACATATGGTTATCACATTAACAACGCTTATTTACTGGGAACGGCTTACCCGTTTTTATGGGGCGCGGATTGGCAAAGTGCCTCTTTATGTTATCGGCATAGCGCTTTAAAAAAACCGAGTCTTGATTTGCAATTGAACGAATCACTGTTAAAGCCAATGAAATAGTTTCTGATTTATCGGATCGAATCGGACTTGAAGTATGCGATAAAAATTTTAATACGATTACGAGTGGTACTTTGGACCAGTCATGGACCCGTGATCCGTTTGACAGGATTATTGTTGCGCATGCAGTCTTGAATCATAATATTTTAGTGACAAAAGATCAGAGTATTTTAAAAAATTATGATAATGCTATCTGGTAAGGATTAAATGCGTTATTTGTACATTGCCTGAAAACGACCGAAAGATTTAATGTACGATTCTGACGTACTTGAACATGTTTTCAGCAGCATGAATGACTGAACCGCACTGCAACTATTTCAGTTCCAGAGCATGAATAAATAGTGATATAACATAGTCAGTGGTTATTTAACAATCAACCGGTGTAAACTTTAATGATATTTTTGCAGCCCGAAGCAGTACAAATTTATCTAATTTCAATAAAAACCAATGCATTATTTCCAGATTACGATTCCCAATAGAGAAAATGGTACAATTTTTGCAACATTCTCAAATAACCGGTTTTTTCAGGTGATTTGTCACTGTATGGTGACATTTTAGTCCGATATTTTTGATTTCCACGGATATTCATCAA
>JAFGEC010000591.1 GCA_016931775.1 Candidatus Zhuqueibacterota bacterium
ACTGGATACCGGTATCGGATTACGAAACCGGCATATGCGGGATAATTATCTGGAAACGAAAAAATATCCAGTGGCGGAATTTAAGGGTATGGTCGTTCAAGTAGATTCACTTAATAACGCCGCGTTTTCAGTACGTACCAAAGGTTCATTTAAATTACATGGCGTGGAAAAAACGCTAGAAATTTACGGCGTTGTTACACTTAACGAGTCCGGTAAATACACGATCAACAGTCAGTTTGAGATCAAATTGCAGGATTATAATATCAAAGTTCCTCAGTTGATGTTTCTAAAAATTAATGAAATAATAAAGCTGGAAATATCCTTTTCGCTTGTCAAAGTTAAGGAGTAAAATTTTGAAAAAAATTTTGACACTTTTAGTGGTTTGTCTGCCTGTTATCATGTCTGCGCAAAATCCAAATGTGACCTGGAAACCCGGCACACCATTAAAACAGGATTTACAATTGTTACATTCCACGCATTGTATTAATTTGAATACCGCAGAAACCTTGCAGGCCGGTGACTGGGAATTTGAGGTGTCTCACAGGTTTGTACCACCGATAACGGAAGGCCAAGATGCATTTTGGGGTATCGATGGGCCGGTCAAAATGAGACTGGCCCTGGGATATGCACCGACAAATAAAATGGTATTTACCATCGGCCGCACAAATTTACAGGACAACCTGGATTTGCAGTGGAAATACAAGGCAATTCAGATAAAAAACACTCTGTTCCCCTTGCTTATCGGCGTACAGGGCGGAGTCGCATATAATGCTCAACTAGGCGGTGAAGTGAGTGAGAATTCTAAAAAGGTCCAGTATTACGGTCAGATTATTTTGAATACGCTGATTAAGGAAAAGCTGGGGTTAGGCGTCGTCCCATCATATTTGCATAACAGTTACATTTATTGTATGGATATCCAGTATTCTTTCAATATGGGCGGATATGTTCAGTATTATGTGTCACCGGTATGGAGTGTGCTGGCAGAATGGATACCCACTGTCACCGGTTGGAGACGAACACACAATACGTTTTCTTTTGGAATAGAATTGGAAACCGGCGGACATTTTTTTAAAATTGTGTTAACCAATAATGACACCATTAATCCTTCGCAGCATTTAGCTGGTGCGGATTTGGATTTCAACAGCGGCGATTGGCGAATCGGTTTTATGATTACCCGTCTGCTTTCATTTAATTGAGGAGTGTATTTTGAAAATTTTCACAAAAATCGTTGTACTACTTGTTGTCGTGAGCAATGGTCTTTTCGCCTTCAGTCGTCGGGTGGACCAGATGCCGAACGGCAGAGTTTTTGGTTGTGCAAATTGTCATATAAATCCTGCAGGAGGAAGTTCTCGTAATGATTTTGGCAAGCAGATAGCGGCAGGATTTTTGCAGGATGGAGATCTGGTATGGTCGCCGGAATTGGCCGCCTTGGATGCTGATGGTGACGGTGCAACCAACGGAGAAGAATTACAAAATCCGGGTGGAACCTGGAAAATCGGTGATGCTGCTCCCGGCAATATCGATCTGGTAACGAATCCGGGTGATGCCGCCAGTGTTCCTGTGAATACCAGAGTGAAACAGCCGTATCCTGCCTGGCAGCCGGAAGAATATATGCTGGGTCAAAATTTCCCCAATCCGTTTAATCCGACTACCAACATCGAATTTACCGTTCGCTCCCAAAGCAGGGTGACTATTACAGTTTTTAACATCAACGGAGAACCGGTTAAAAAAATTGTCGATGGTTATTTTCAAAAGGGCAAATACCAGGTCATTTTTGATGGCAGGGACGAAAACGGGATAATGTTATCTTCCGGTTTGTATATTTATCAAATGAAGACGGAAAATATTATACAGCGGCGGCAGATGATTTTATTAAAGTAAAAGTGCACCGGGATTTTTTTCGTGTGAGCCATTGTCTGCGGGTGTTTTTGAGTCGTTCATTTTTATGAATCAGAATCGAGCACTGCATCTCTAAGAGAAATCATAAACTTGAAAGCGGAATCGTGTTCGTTTGGAATTTCCCCATTTAATATTGCTTCTTCTATCATTGATTTAATTTTTCCGACCAGCGGCCCTGGCTTCAAATTAAAGTGCCGCATTATTTCATCACCATTTACAGGGGGCTGAAACTGACGAAGCCGATCTTTTTCTTCAACCAAAGCGATTCTTTCCACGACTATATCAAAATTGGCCAGGTGATTCACCACTCTTTGTGGATTTGCAGAGGTAATATCCGCTCTGCATAATGTGATCAAGTCATCAATATCCTCTCCAGCTTTAAAAATTAAACGCCGGATTGCTGAATCTGTCACACCTTCTTCAGCTAAATGGATAGGCCGAAGATGGAGTTGAATGAGTTTTTCCCCGTATTTTAACAATTCGTTAGATAGACGCAGACGCTTGCCAATCTGTACAAACATTTTTGCTCCGAGGTCTTCGTGTCCGTGAAATGTCCAGCCGACTGAAGGTTTGAATTCTTTTGTGAGCGGTTTGGCAATGTCATGGAAAAGTGCGGTGTATCGGAGTTTTAAATCGCTTGAGTACTTGGCCACATTATCAAGTACCTGCAGGGTGTGTTTGAATACATCTTTATGTCCGTATTTACCGATTTTCTCGATGCCTTTAAGGTCTACCAGCTCCGGGAGTATCAATTCAAGGACACCTGTATGGTCGAGTAAATGAAAACCCCGTGAAGGTTTATGTGAGCACAGGATTTTATTCAACTCATCGGTGATTCGCTCTTGAGAGATAATGGTCAGTCGGTCCCGGGATTGCTCCAGGCCTGCTAGAGTTGTTTCATCAATCTTAAAATTCAGAACAGTGGCAAATCGAATCGCCCGCATAATTCTTAATGGATCATCGTAAAATGTTCTTTGAGGTGCTAGTGGTGTACGGATGATTTTTTCAGTTAAATCCTGTCTTCCATTAAACGGATCGATAATCGTGCCGTAATTGTTTTCGTTTAACGCGATGGCGATGGCATTTATTGTGAAATCCCTCCGGGAGAGATCGGTAAAAAGATCGGCACTCTGAACATGAGGTTTTCTTGAATCGGTTGAATAGCTCTCGGCTCTGGCTCCGACAAATTCAAGAATTTTATCATTATATTTGATCATCGCCGTGCCGAAATTTTTATAAACGACCAGATCGTTGGTTTCGAGTTCCCCGGCAACGCATTTAGCAAAATTGGGGCCGTCACCAACAATGACAAAATCAATATCCTTCACTTTTTTGCCCAGCAAAAGGTCCCTTACATACCCCCCGACAACATATACATCAATGTTCCGGTGGTCTGCAATTTTACCAATGCGGTTAAAAACGGAATCATCAAGTTTTATCGGTAACCGTGTGCACATTTGTTTGTCTATTTTTTTAATATTATAAACTCCTTTTTTAGGATAATAATAAAAATATAGCAAAAACCAGGAAAAAAAAAAGGATTAATAAATTTGTTTCACGTATGTACAAATGTTTCAGTAAAACACGAAATTGTAACGAAACCGATGGTGAGAAAAATTTGCTTGTTTTAATCATTTTTTTTTCTTATTAATATCCTTGAGTATTAATAAATGAATGTTTTTATTAATATAAGAGGCTCATTTTTTAGGCGGGGCGAGAACAAATATTTTTAAATCATACTGGAAAAGTATTCTAATATTTATGGCATTGTATTTGCGTTGTTTAGCGATATGAATACTTGTATTTTAATATGATTTATAAAAGTTAGGAAATGGAGGCAAACATGAACCAAGGTGGGAGATTTTCTTTAACGGCAATTCTTCTATTCACGTTATGTTTTATGACGTTGAGTTGGGCGCAAAACGGAACAATTGCCAACAGAGAGACCGCAGATCCGGAAAAAACGGGTTACGCCCGCTGGATAAAAATTACGATCAAAGGAGGCCCCGGGGGTAACGATAATCTGGACGATAATTTCCAGGGGATGAAGTTTGTGGTGGATCTAAACCTGGATTTTGATAATAACGAGACCACACACACTGAAGATGTTTATGAAGTACGGGGTTCCGAAGGAGATATAAAATCCACACCGAGTGGCAGCAAGGATTACGATCCTGTTTTTTATCTCCCCATCCGCGGCGATCATACCGATTATTGGGACGGATTTGGTTATCCTACTCATATTATGCCGAGGGTAAAACTGGAAACTTCCGGCCAGTTGCGTGTCGGAACCGCACCCTTTCAATATCCCATTGGTATCGATTCGGGATTTGAGATCTGTATGGATGGTATTTCACCGATGATACGGACCGCTTTTTACTATGATGACGGCTCCGGCCATACGGCTCCGGTCGGAGGCGTTCATCCCGGCAATATGGTTGCGTTCGATGGTTTTATCGATCGAATCGATATTATTTGGAGCGAACCCATGAGAACAACCAATACGGCCGTACTTGTGGGCATGTTTACCGGCCTTGGTGCAACGGTTTTTGGTTATGAACCTGTTGGTATTTGGGTGATTCCCGATTCGATGAAAACCCGGTTTACGTTTTATGTCATTTCAACTCAACCCAATACCGGTATTTCTCCTGCTTTAACCTATGCACCGCCACCTGCGGCGGCTGACCGCTTCCGCGAAGCGTACATGACTCAATATCCCCTCAAACAGCTGAAATATGCCGAAGCCCAATCACGTGCGGTGACGGATAGGGCGGGTCCGGTTATCACAAAGTCATGGACGACAAGGGCCATGCGCCGCCAACCTTTAAATTTGGCTTTGACGAGCCGGCGCATTGTCGTCAAGTTTTCCGAACCGATTTTACTCTCTACAGTGAACGGTGGAGTAGACTTTACCGTAATTACAACTGTCACGTCGCCGTACACCAATAATATAACGGCCATCGTATCACCGGTTGCTCCAACGACCAGCAGCGACACATATATTTTTCAGTTGACAACGCCCTTTGCGACGGGCAATGAGGTGGGAACGGTTCAATTCAGCGCAAACGGTGTTGTGAGTGACGTTTTGGGCAACTGGAACGGTCAGTCTAGTGCGCCCATTCCGCCGCCTCTCCCGGCTTTTTCCAATGGGCTCATCATTACGATC
>JAFGEC010000592.1 GCA_016931775.1 Candidatus Zhuqueibacterota bacterium
GCTGAACCTCTTGAAAAAAGAAGAGGGGAGTATTTTTGTTCTGACGGCATTTTGTTTGTTGATTCTTGTTCTGGTGGCGGCGTTTACGATTGATATATCACGCACATTTGTGGCGCGTAATGAATTACAAAGTGCTGTGGATGCAGCAGTCCTGGCTGGTGCATCCGGATTTGTTATAAATAACTACACGGCCTTCAGCCGGGCGATCGAGTTCGCCGGTTATAATACGATTAATAACCAGCCCCTGATTCTGGGTTACGGTGAAATCACGTTCCCGTCGAGGGAATGCATCCGGATATCGGTCACAAGGTCTGTGCCGACCGCGTTCGCGGGCTTTATGGGCGTAAGGAACATGAACATCCGCGTATCGGGTGCTGCAGAACTGGAACCCATTGTCGCGTCACGCGGACTGCGGCCCCTGTGTGTGCCGGATGAAGGCTGGTATCCGGGAACACCTGTGGTGATTAAGGAAGGCATGTTGGGCATTGATCTCCAAAATAATGATGATGATCCTTCCAGTCCCGATTTGCCGAAAAGCTTTCATTTTCCGGTATGTTACCCGCCGCTGAACCGCGGGAATCCGGAAGAAGGCGCCAATCAGTACAGCATCAAGTTCAAATACGGATCGGACAACAATATGGTCTGGATAGGAGACGAGCTTTTGGTGGAACCGGGCAATATGCAGGGTCCCACCAAGCAGAGCGTGGGATACCTGATCGGTCTCGATCCCGGTGCTTATTGGAGCCATAGTCGCGTATTGGGTTCAGCGTATGCCGTTATGGAAAGCCCCCGGATCATTCATTTGCCCCTGTACGACCCGGACGATCCGCCGGAGTTAGGCCGTACCAGCCTCATCGTTACCGGCTTTGCGGCATTTTTTCTGCTCGGTATGGAGGACGATGGTGATGTGATCGGCATTTTTATGAAAAACATCGCCCAAGGTAAAACCGGAAATAATCCGGTATCGCTGTTGCGCGGAATAAAGCTTGTTGAATAACAAATTTTACTTTTTTCAAGCCGGCTTTATTCACCTGCAGGACAATGATGTTTCCGTTCTTTGAAAAAGATTTAAAATGTAATCTTGACAATATTTACGGAAATTGATATATTGAAAAGAATACTATCGCGACAAAACACACAATTTAACACGAGAGAACCATGGCAGCGCAAGAAACAGATATTGTCATTATCGACCTGAATGAAAGCACGAACAGGCAGCTTTATAAAATCCTGCAGGATATCCCCGCAGTAAACGTGGAAGTTGAATCCGCGGATTTGGAACACGGATTCGAGCTAATTCAAAAGATCAATCCCTCCATCGTCATTCTCCATCTGTATCCGGAGGAAGACGACGCGGTTCAGTTTGCCGAACGTATTACACAGAGTTTCCCCGATGTGGTGCTGTTTACATCCGCCAAATCCGCCGATCCACAGCTCATCATCAACTCCATGCGGGTGGGGGCGCGGGAATTTTTAATGCAGCCTTATGGCAAAGATGACGTAGTCAAGGCGGTCAAATCTTCGGTACGGACAAAACGCCGGGCCACCATCGAGCGCGCCGAAAAAGGTAAAATTATTGCTTCATTCGGCGTTAAAGGCGGTATCGGTGCGACCACGGTGATAACCAACCTGGCCACTGCAACCGCCAAATACACCGATAAGGAGGTGATTATCTGCGACCTCAATCTGCAGTTGGGGCACGTGGCGCTGTTTTTAAACATCAAGACGCGTTATACCATTGTGGATGTGGCCATGAATATCGATGAATTGGATATTCAGTTGTTCAAAGGCACGCTGCCGACCCATTCTTCAGGTTTGCGCGTACTCAGCAGTCCGCGCAAAATAGAAGACGCGGAAACCATACACGCCGATCATGTTGAACAGATTTTTAATCTATTGAAAAATATGTTTGATTTTATTTTTATCGATCTGAACCATGATTTTACCGACTTGACCCTCAGGGCTTTGGATAGCGCAGATGAAGTGCTGATCATTGCAGACCTTGATGTGGCAACCATATACAACACCAAACGGTGCCTGGATTTATTCAAGCGTTTGGGTTATTCGGACGAAAAATTAAAACTGGTCCTGAACCGGTATGCAAAAATCGGTGATGCGGACCTGCTGACAATGGAAAAATTACTGGAACACCCGGTGACAGCGCGAATTCCCAATGAAAATTTTCAAAACGTAATCAGTTCCATCAACAAGGGTGTTCCCATCAACATCATGATGCCGAATCTAAAAATCAGTAAAACCTACAAACAAGTTGCTTCAACTTTGCAGGGTAAAGACGGCGGCGGTGACAAAGCAAAGGAAGGCAAAAAGTCAATTTTTAAATTATTTTCAAAATAAAGAGAGTGAGCTATGGGATTACTCAATCGTTTACAATCAGATGAAAAGCCCAAATCGGGCGGAAACGGCAAGGTACCGGTACGCAAGGTCGTCAAAAAATACCAGGCCAAAATACCCACATCTAAAAAAACCACCGAAACTCTTGCCAAATACTACGAACTGAAAGAAAAAATCCACCGCAGGTTGCTGGATAAACTGGACCTGACCAAACTGGAATCGATTCCCAAGGACAAGCTGAGCATCCAGGTGAGAGAGGTCGTTGAAGGTATTCTCGCAACCGACGTGACCATCGGGCCGGAAATCAAGCGTGACCGTCTGACGGAAGAGCTGATGGCTGAAATTTTCGGCCTCGGACCGCTGGAGCCGCTGCTGAACGATCCCACGGTTTCGGATATTCTGGTGAACGGCTACAAACAGGTTTATGTTGAACGATACGGTAAACTGGAATTGACCAATACCGTCTTTAAGGACGATCAGCACCTGATGCACGTGATCGACCGAATCGTCTCTCGTGTGGGACGCCGTGTGGATGAATCGGTACCGCTTGTCGATGCGCGTCTGGAAGACGGTTCCCGTTTTAACGCTATTATTCCGCCGTTGGCCATCGACGGGCCCAGCGTCTCCATCCGTAAATTCGGCGTCAACAAAATCACCATGGAAGATTATTTCGAGCTTGAAACCCTGACACGGCCGATCGGTGCGGTACTACAGGCTGCCGTAAAAGCCAGGTTGAACATTCTGATATCCGGCGGTACCGGTTCCGGTAAAACCACTCTGCTGAATATCCTGTCCAGCTATATTCCCACGACGGAAAGAATCGTGACCGTGGAAGACGCGGCGGAACTGCAGCTGCAGCAGGATCACGTGGTGCGGCTGGAAACCCGGCCGATGAACCTGGAAGGCAAAGGTGAAATCGTTCAGCGCGACCTGATTAAAAACGCCCTTCGTATGCGTCCCGACCGGATTGTCGTCGGTGAGGTTCGTGGCGGTGAATCTCTCGACATGTTACAGGCCATGAACACGGGCCACGACGGATCGTTGACCACCCTGCACGCCAACTCACCCCGCGATGCCATCCGCCGGCTTGAAACTATGATCCTGATGGCCGGGATGAACCTGACGGACAAGGCCATGCGCGAACAGATTGCATCGGCCATCAATCTGATCATACAGATTTCCCGTATGTCCGACGGTACACGAAAGTTGCTCAAAATGTCGGAAGTGGTCGGTATGGAAGGAGACACGGTATCTCTTCAGGACATTTACCAGTTTGAAAAACTGGGTATCCGGGAAGACGGCAAAGTCATCGGTGGTTTCCGAACCACGGGAATCCGTCCCAAATTCGCGGAAATGCTGGAACGTTCGGGCATCAAACTGCCGGCAGATGTTTTTGAACCCAAGATTGAAATGCTGTTCCAGGATGAACAGGATGAACAAATGGCGGTTGAAATTGAAGAAGAGGGTGAAGGGGAACCGGGCCCTGAAACGGCAAACAAGATTGAAACAGAAGAGGAGACGATGGAATGACCCTGACGCTTGTGGGCATATTTATTGCCATTACATTTTTCGTGCTGATCATTCTGCTGACGGTGCAGCGCAGATTAACCAGTGCAAAACACACCGTCGGCAAAAGGCTGGCGGATTTTACCAGAGAAGAGGTCAAAACGGATACAAATGTGCCGTTTATCGTTCGTGATGACCAAATGAGTAAAATCCCCTGGCTGAATAGAATGCTGGAAAATTTAAATGTGACCAAAAATCTGACCAAGGTGATCGAACAGGCCGATTTACCTATGAAAGTCGGAGAACTGATCATACTCGCTCTCATCTTTGCGTTTCTCGGCTATTTGGTCACCATTAAGTCCAGTATCATTCTGCGCCTGGTGCTTCCTTTCGCTTTGGCCACATTACCCTTCGTCTATGTTTTTATGAAAAGATCGGCGCGGCTAAAGGCTTTTATTCGCGGATTCCCGGATGCCCTGGACATGATGATCAGTGCCATCAAGGCAGGCCATGGATTCAACAAGGCCATGCAACTGGTGGCCGATGAAGCCCCGGATCCCATCGGCGTAGAGTTCCGCCGTACATTCGAACAGTACAACTTGGGTTTACAATTGCGTGAGTCGTTAATCAATCTGACCGAACGTGTGGATTCACTGGATTTAAAGCTGTTTGTCACGGCACTGCTGTTGCAAAAGGAAACCGGCGGTAATTTGGCGGAAATTCTTGTAAACATCGGCCTGACCATTCGTGCCCGTTTCAAACTCATCGGCCAGATTCGAACCTATACGGCACAGGGACGTATGTCCGCTCTGGTGATCGGTTTGTTGCCGCTTATTTTTATCGGATTAATATCGTTTCTCAATCCCGGCTACCTGGAACCTCTATTTCAGGATGAACTGGGGCACATGCTAATCACGGTATCGGTCATTTTACAGATCATCGGTTTTCTCGTTATTCGAAAAATCGTCCAGATCAAGTATCAATAAATCAGGAAGAAGTCATGAGTTATTATCTTATTCTCGGATATGTGTTTGTTTTTGTGTTTTTATTGGTTCTTACCAGCACCTGGATCGTGCGGCGCAAGGCAGATCCGACCTTACGCCGGATCAAGGATTTAGATAAGGATCGTGTTGTCGTAGGCGGGGTTGAATCGGATGAGGAAAAGGCACGTCTCAGACCGGCGATGCAGGAATTATTTTCCAGGTTCGCCAATATTTACAAGCAGGACGAGGCGAAAATATCATTACAGCGTAAAAAACTCGTGCAGGCCGGATATCATGACGAGTCATCCGTTCGGACTTATAACGGCCTCAAACTCGTCAGTTCGATCGCGATGTTTTTCCTGTTCCTCTATCTCGGGTTGATGGGCAATAAACCTGTCGGGCTTATTGTCCTGTTATCATTAGTGGTGGCTGTTGCCGGTTTTAAAATTCCGGATTTTTTCATTACCTTTCAAATCCGCAAAAGAATGGAAAAAATCGCCGGCAGTCTGCCCGATGCATTGGATCTGCTGGTGATCACGGTTGAGGCCGGCCTGGGACTCAATGCCGCCATTCAGCGTGTAGCAGCCGACATGAAACTGCGTGCAGAGGAATTGGCGGAAGAATTCATGATCGTCACTCAGGAGTTAAGAACAGGTATTTCCCGTGAAGAAGCCCTGCGCAACCTTACCGAACGTAACGGCGTAGAAGACCTTCGTATTCTCGTCGGTGCACTGATTCTCACGGATAAACTGGGTACTTCTATTGCCAGCACATTACGCGCCCAATCGGATTCGCTGCGAACAAGAATCCAACAAAAAGCCGAGGAACAAGCCGCAAAAGCCGGTGTCAAAATGTTACTGCCCCTGGTTATGTTTATCCTCCCGGCCCTCATGATCATTCTCATGGGACCCGGTATCATTGCCGTATATCGTACCTTCCAATAATTATTCTACTTTTCGGAAAATCCGACATGCCCGTCATTCATACGCCGTCCCAAAAATCGCTGCCTCTCCGTATAAGTGTTGCAAACACCCCTTTCACACGGCTGACCGGTCTGCTGGGAACAAGCAAACCGGACGCGGATAAAGGCCTGTGGTTCAAGCCCTGCAACGGCATCCACACCATCGGCATGAAATACGCTATCGATGCGTTTTTCCTGGATAAAAACAACACCATCCTGGCTATTGAGGAAAACATGCCGCCGGGCAAACTGACGAAAATCGTCAGGGGTGCAAAATCTGTGTTGGAATGTGCACCCGGGTTTGCCAGGGCCAATGGGCTTGCGGTGGGAGACCGGCTGGAGATCGCCGCTGACGAAAAACACAAGACAAATGTTACCGTCCTGGGACAAATATTCCATTGGCCTATCAATATCTGTATCGCCCTGCTGTGGACGACATTTGTTCGGCACTATTTTGTACTGTGGTACCTGCACGGCGGCATTTTGAACGTGGGCTTGTTGCTACACAATACCATCCTGCTGCTGCTGTTTCTCACCCGGCGAAAAAGTAAAGATACCGGAATGGGATTCATGGACTGGGCGATTCCCATCGTCACGGTTTCCAGTGCCATGATGCTGCGGCCCGGGCAACCGGTCAACGGTTTTTTACTGCCTGTATCGCTGACCGTACAGATAATCGGCATTGTTGCCATGATTTTGGCGCTGGTCAGTCTGGGCAAAAGCTTCGGCATCATTCCGGCCAACCGCAACGTCAAAAAAAACGGTGCATACCACCTCGTCCGCCATCCCCTGTATGCCGCAGAAATTATTTTTTATATCGGTTTTCTGCTCGGCAATTTTTCTTTACATAATATTGTTTTTGCTGTTATTATATTCACCGGTCAAATCTGGCGGTCTATACTGGAAGAAAAACTTTTAAGCCGCGATCCCGTTTATGTCGAATATTTAGGCCGGGTAAAATACCGCTTTATACCATATATTTTTTAAAGTTGGTATAATATTGTAAAAAATGTGATAACCGTCACAACATTATAAAGTTATATTAACTATTCTTTTATTAGATAAAAGTGATAAATATGTAAAGTTTGGAATAGTCATATTCCAAAGGAGAACCGTTTCAAAAAATTCAAATTGTGTAGAGTTGCGTGGTTTTCATGCAATGTAATCCAGATACCATCAGTTGGATACCAAACTTTTTGATGTTACGGATATTCGGAATGGATGCTGGTTTTATAAGGTGAAAACAATTTCAAAGTAACACCAGGGGTAAAAGAATGGGGCTGGCTGGTGATATAAACTTGCTTATTTAAAGGAAAAAAAATCTCAAGAAACAGTTATTTTGTTCAAATAAATTTTTAATTTCGCATCAGGATTCAGGGCAGAATTTTGAATGTTTAAGTATCAAAGTTAATTTGCTATTTCTTAAACTTTATTCGAACAAAAAACTGGGAGGTTTTAAAAACTTCAGGGCGCAATTTATGAATATTTTCATATTCATCATATCTATTTTACTCCCATTTATTGAAAAAACTCTCATCGACGGACCATAGAGAACAGTTTTTCTCGACGGTACCTATTTTCATGCAGTGGCAAAAATAAGTAACAATTAATTCAAGAAACAGTCAGTTTGTTCGAATAAAGACATCACATCGAGTTAGGGGACTGGGCAGAATTTCAAATGTCGAAATACCAAAGTTAATTTGTTATTTCTAAAATTTTATTCGAATGATGAACTGGGAGGTTTAAAAATTTCAGGGCGCAATTTATGTATAATCTTTTATTCATCTTTGTATTTTATTATCCTTTACTGAAAATACTGTCATTGATGCACCATAAGGAATAATGATTTTTACGTCATCGCCCTTGATTTTATTCGAACGCTCTTTAAAAGCGTTCGAATATGGATACTAATATTTGAAAGGAGCTTTAACATGAAGGCCTGTATCAAAGACGAAAGCGGAAGTTCACTTGTCATCGTCGTTCTTTTAATGGGTGTGACCCTTTTGTTCGCGGCTCTTGTGATTGACGGAAGTTCCATTATGGTTGCTCGTAATCAACTCCAGTGTGCCGTGGACGCATCCGCTCTGGCGGCAGCTTCCGGATTGACAGTAAGCAGAGGAGAGGCACAAATCAGGGGTATTTCAATTTCGAGTTATAACAAGATATTGCAAGAGCCGTTGAATCTAACGGGTGGTGAAATCAGCTTCCCAAACTACAAATCCGTACAAATTTCGGCGCAACGGAACATCCCGCTCTTTTTTGCACAATTAGTCGCAATGGATTCAGTGGCCGTGACCGCCTCGGCCATAGCTCAGTGCGGCAATCGAGATATTATGCTGTTATTCGACCGGTCCGGCAGTATGGATGATGATACGGTTGATCCCGAAATTCCTCAACCGATTACCGATACGAAAATAGCCGCGTATTACTTTATCGATCTGGTGGCAGACAATACGTTTGTGGTGGACAGAATCGGACTCGTCTCGTATTCAGATTTCGGCGTGCTTGAACGGAACCTGGACAGAGATTTTAATTCGATGAAGGATAAAATCTCA
>JAFGEC010000084.1 GCA_016931775.1 Candidatus Zhuqueibacterota bacterium
AGATGTTACCTTTTGGACACTTTTATTCTTGCGTGGGGAGCAAATTTGGCCGTATATTTCAATTTTTCGAGATATACGGGTAAAGCAAAAATTCCAATCAGTAATGAAAACGGGCCTGCAGAGATCACCCGGATTCCTGTTCTGCGCGTTGCACTAAAATATGGGAGGTAAAAATGGGTAAAATTTTATCAATATTGATGCTGTCATTTTTTTGTACAATTTATGCCCAGGAGTATTACAATCAGGAAATATTAGCTTCATCTCTGTACTGTACAAAAGTAAATAAAATGTTCCCGGAGATCATCGGTCTGGAAAACGGGAATTTTCTGGTGTGCTGGACAAGCGGCTGTTTCAGGAATGGCAGAGAAGGCATAAATGGGCAGTTATTTGATTGTTACGGCAGGAAGGTCGAGGGCGAATTCCTTTTATCCCCTGATGTAGAATATTCACGGGCTTTACCTACATCCTGTTTTGCCCTGGGCGGAGGTTTTATTACATGTTATGTAAATGAAGAAACATATGGTGAATGGGATATTTATGCCAAAATATTTGATAAAAATTGCTCCGGAATTGGGGACGAGTTTTTAGTAAACTCGGTTACTATTGGAGGACAAAATTTTCCTGATGTTTGCTCATTGGATGATGGGAAATTTGCCGTTTGCTGGTCAAGTAATGAACAAGACGGTTCAATGACGGGTGTTTTCGGTCAAATACTCAATCCTGACGGAACAAAATTCCAATCAGAATTTTCAATAAATACTTTGACAGAGGATGAGCAGAATTATCCTCAAATTGCATCGCTATCGAATGGAAGGTTCGTGGTTTGTTGGGAAGGAGGCGGACTTTCTGATATATATTGTCAAATTTTTGAACCAAATACTGATAAAGTAAACTCTGAAATTAAAGTGAATGCCTATACAAATGGATTTCAAAAGTATCCCTCGGTTTGTCCCTTAGATGATTCCGGTTTCCTGATTTGCTGGCAGGGGAAAGACAAAAACAACACACGGTATTATGCCATTTACGGCCAAATGTTTAACCTGAATGGTGAAAAAGTTGGTGACGAAATTCAAATAAGTTCAAATCCGAATGATTTGGAGAATCCATTATGCGCCTTATTAAAAGACGGCCAGCTTGTTATCACGTGGATAGTTGAACACAGTGTCAGCGACAATACAATAACAGGGCGTATTTTGACAAAAAATGGTAAAAAGGTTGGCCGGGAGTTTTCCATTAACTCATCTGGTCCTACCTCTATTGGCAGCTATAAACTTTGCGCTTTAACTGGTGGAGGTTTTGGAGTTTGCTGGGATGGGAGCAGCCGGGAACTGGACATTGATGGTATTTTTACAAAATACTATAAAGATACGATCACCCATCAACTTGTCAGCTTTGCATTAAAGCAACCATCCAATGACAGTACGCTGGGAGTCACCAATCCCTGTTTTTCCTGGCACCAAGCGTGCCAAACTCGTATAAATCTTCCCCACGAACTTGGATACGATCTCTATGTGTCAAAAGATGAGGGATTCACAGATCCAATTATTGTGAAAGATATTTACGATACAACATTCCAGGTGAAAAATTTACAAAAAGGCACCACCTATTTTTGGAAGGTCTGTGCCCAAAATATTGCAGGCGACAGTCTGTGGAGCAGTGAGACCAATGCTTTCTTTATAAATCACAATGCCATACACAATGTTGAGAAAAACCTGGAAATTCCCGAACATTTGAATTTGTTTGCCAATTATCCAAATCCATTTAATTCAGGTACAACCATCCGTTACGAACTGCCGGCTCAAGGAACGGTTACGGTCAAAATATTTGACATAACCGGACGATTGGTGACGCAGTTGGTTAATACCGTACAAGAATCCGGTATGCATAACATCACCTGGCACGAATGTGACAAAAACCGTTTGCCGGCCGCTGCGGGTGTGTAAATTTATAGACTCGAATTTACTGATGGAAATGATCAAACGGTATTTTTACATCATAAAATGTGTTTGGTAAAATAATAATCATATCATGCAAGTTTGAATTGTGAGATGAATATTAATTATATAAAATCATAATAATATGCTTCCTTGAATGTGCAAAAGTTGTAAGAACATAATTATCAAATCTCGGGTTTTGGGTTGACCCTGGTCGAGGGAGATAAAATTGTTTTTACTGCACTGATGACGAAGAGCGGATCTGCCGGATGCAAACCAGCCCTTCGCCGGGTGTTATTTAAAACGGTGTGATCTGTAGTTCGTGCATGGTAAATAGCACCCGGGGACCGCGCAGATTTCAACATAGACATGTCCACTGCGAAACTCTTGTATTGACTCGATATACGTTACATTTCTCATCAATAGCGCGGACCCCCGGTGTTTGATGTAAAAAATGAATCGGGTTGCATTTTTATTCTCTTTCAGGTTGTAGCTTGCTTCAAATACGACAAATCCTAAATCCTGCTTGGTCAAGGTGACTTTTCGATTTGACTTGCTCCGATTAAAGATACCGATCCATCCCATACACGGGTCCATCTTGTGGGGTGTCAGCCAGACATCGATGTTGCCGGCGCGATAAACGTTAACGCCCATCACACCGTTCTGATTGCAGGCCAGCATCTCTCTGTTGGTTAGCAGGCTATAGGAGAAATCGTCCATAGTCAATAAATCCCCTCCGATGAACAATGGCGAGGCGGCCAGGGCACGTTGAGCAATAAAGGTTTTTTTCTGGTCCTGACTGAACAAACTTTGACGTGCCTGCTGATTGACCACATCCAGGCGGCCGAAGGGGATCATGTCCATATCCGGCCAGAAGCCGGGCCCTGATATGCCCTGAAATTTATCCCAGGCACTAAATCCTTTTTCAATGCTCAAGGGATTATCCCAAATGTCACGGGTTATACGCAGCATATTCGCCCGCTTGTAATATGGCAGGTGCGTCGGATGATGCACATCACCAGGAGATAAACTGTAAATCATGGTATGGCTGCCCTGTTCAATGGATTTGGCAATGGCGATGATCTCATAGGGATTGGGGACCATGTCATCGACTTTAATAAAGTCGATTCCCCAACTGGCCAGTGTGTCTATAATGGCGTTGTAGTAGTTCTGCGCCCCCGGCTTGGTCATGTCAACACCATAGTTACTTTGACTCCAGCCACATATACTGCTGGTATCAGCAATATCCCGGGAAAAAAAAGGTGTCCCGGGAATGGGAAGATTCCGCTTTACAGCCTCCCGCGGAATTCCCCGCATGAGCCATACACCAAACTTTAGTCCTTTCTTATGAGCATACTCGGCAAGTACTTTGATACCATGGGGGAAATAGTCCTGACGGACCACCCATAGGCCAAATGACTCTGGCTCTAAACCTTGATGTTTCTCAGGACGCATGGTATTGTACCAACCTGCATCCATCACAAAGTATTCGTATCCAAAGGGGAGATATTTCTCCGCCATCACATCCATCAATGCATAAGCCTTCTCTTCGGTCAGATTCGTTCGGTAGCTGTCGAAACTGTTAAAGCCTAAAGGCGGGTTTGTGGTAAAATCTTGAATGCAGGTTTGTGAATAAACAGGTGGGGAAATGACCTTAATCATCAAATTTAACATGACAAGTAACATTTTTGGTTTTATTTTCATATAATTCTCCAATCAATTATGAGAGAGTTACAACCAGTCGAAATGACTCTGCTGTCGCTTTTTATTCAAAATCATGGCAAATAATGTAAACTGTCGTCTTTTGCCGGGTCATCGAACACCATGTTTTCAGGCAATGGTCCCCCGTTACCCAAATTCACAGCGACCATGCCGATGGGGTGCCGCCCCCCCTAAAGTACTGACTCGTAGCAAGAGGCCAATCATAGTAAAACGGAGCTGAGCCCACGTTTTTAACATGAACGACCACACAAAGATCTCCGTTCGTTACGTATGGACTGAACGCAACTTTTTTAAGAATATAGCGGTACCCAAAAGCCTGTTGAATAAAATCCGCACCGGCCCGTGCTTCTGCATTCGTGGTATCGTAGTTTTCGATCCACCTGAGTTGTGACCAATGAAACCAGCGGATTGAATTCATGATGAACTTGCGGTGAATTTCTTCCGCAACACTTTCAGTAGGACTTGAACCTGGCTGGATCTTTGCATTGCCCCAGTTGTAGGCAACATCTCCACCGACATAATTTACCAGATAGCGGCGTTTTTCAGAGTTAAGCTGGGCGATGCTGTTACCTTGGTCCCACATCTGGTCGTAATGTGCCCACGAGTCCCAATATTCCCCAAAAGGCTGTAATTGAAATATTTCCCAGTTACGCCGTACAGATACAAGTTTATGTTTGAATGCCTTTGCAACTGCATCGGCAACCAACTTTTGTATGTCCTTGATGGCGTATGGTTGTTCCTGCTCGCCCCACTTGCCAAATATGCCAAGCTCCACAAAGGCCACTCTCGGATCTGTGTCCCAGAGGGTGCCCAATCGTTCAATCAGCCTGACTACCCGCCGTTGAAACTGCTCGCTTGTATAATCATCCGGTGTCATGTCGGCAGGCCAATATTTTTTTTCACCGCTCCAGTGCAGATAAATCCTTGGGATGACTTTAATGTTACGAGATGCAATATCGCCCCACATCTCATCTGTTACCCGACGAATTTTATCGATGCCATCGGATTTTTGATTCTCGATTTCGTTCCACTTGATATATGTATGAGCGAGGGTGGCCCACTTTTGGTCATATATTCCCCGGGTGGTAAAGCCCTTCAAAGGATTTCGCAGGGCTTTGTTATAGGGAGCTGGCGCCACCTCAACCAGATCTGAAGACATGCCAGGAGACAATCTACCTGATTGTACACCAGATTTCATCGCAAAACCAGATATGAATACCAAAATTAAACTGGCAAAACCACATTTACTGGCGTTTTCACCGAACTGGCAGATAGACAGAAACAGCACACGACAATCAGGAACAAGAAATGGGATTTTTTCATAACCTTCCCAAATATGAAATCATTCGTTTTTCCATTCTGCAACAGCCTGCTGCGTGGGCATGACTTGCAGAACCAGGTGCAAGTTCTACAAAATATGCGAAAACAATTGTGATCGAATTAATAGATCATCGAACCAGAGTCATTTTCTCAGATGCAACGAATCGCTCCGTTCCGGATACAGCCACCATGTGATACAGGTAGATCCCGCTGGCGGCAGGCTGTCCCTGTAAATCAGTGCCATCCCATCGTACGTGATGTTGTCCTGCATTTTTCGTCGCGCTTTCGAGGACCTTGACGCGCTCACCACGCAGCGAATAAACGGTCACAGCGACCTGAGCCGTTTCCGGCAGACGGTAACTGATGTCTGTTTCAGGATTAAACGGATTGGGAAAATTAGGCAGCAACTCGTAATTCTTAGCTGCCTGAAGCATGGATTCCGGCACGCCTGTCACAGTCGACAACGCAGAGGCAGAGTTTCGATACTGGTCATAGGCAATCACTTCTATGTCCTGCCCCGCACCGGCAATGTTTTCGCCTGTTATTTGTATAGATTCAAAATTTGAGATCACATTTTGATCGAGTTTTTTGCCGTTCGCTATAATTTCGACGAGTCTTGTATCGTCGGATACATCAAGCGACAGGTTCAGCGTATTGCCGTTTACGAACGCTGAATTGATGGACACCATCGGCGGCTTGATATCAGAAACCATTCGGTCAATCGTCCGCTGATCATTATGCTTGAATTTCTTTTTCACATCGGAAATGGAGGCATTGCCCAATAAGCGTACAAGTCGCTGATCCGCACACCCTACTTTGTCATTATGCAAATAAACGAGGTAATCAATAATTTCAGCATCCATGCCGATGATATAAGCGGCCAAAGCATCGACGGAAACAAGATCTTTTCCCGCCATAATGAGCCGCATATTCATACGATCGTTCGAGTTGCTGCTGCCAGGACCATTTTGCAGGCCCTGCAGGCCGTCCACCAGGACAAAATCGGTCGGACGCGCCATAAAAAAATCGTGCAGCCAGAAGTGCATATAAGGGTAAGCGTGCTCTATTTCATAGCGTAAATTGGGGATGTTATACTGGCTCTTTGAGTAGATGGAAATCGGCGTCATACCGATGCTGGTATTTTTGATGGCGCATGTCAAAGCGGCGGATTCATGGTTTTTAAGCACTGGAATAGAAATGATCACATCTGCATTGTAAAACAGTTTGGCAAAATAGATCTCGTCGGAATTGTTTGGTTTTTTACTGTTGGGATAAAGCGCTTTTCCAGCAGGCAATTTCGTAGCGACGAGTTGATCGGAATCATAATCTTTTGTCTCTCCGCACACGTCCTCCAGGCAGATAATGTCGTCGACCAGGGGTAGATTTGATTTTGTATAAGCGTAAAGCTTGTACATGTCAGAAGTATGCTGGTTGTTTCCGGGCGCCGATCCTTCAAGCACACCGATCCAGCCGCTCGGATTCAGCTCGCGAACTATCTCGGAGACAGCACGAACCACGCGGTTATCTGTGGTTACTCCATTGACTTCAGGCCTTTTGCCCCCAGCACCTACGAGATTAGGTTTAAGAATCACAGAGTCTCCATCAGAAACAATAGACTCCAGACCGCCTGCAGCTTGAATAGCCTGATTTACCAGAGTTTTAATTTCATCATATTCGATGTCTTCTGCTCTGCTTTTATCGGATCGATACAAGGCCACAGTAGAGACAGGTGTGACAAATTGTCCATCTAAATCAGCAGACCATGGTTCCATGTCGGGGGGACTAAAATCAATCCATGCCATTCCAAAATCGAATATGAGCATGCATGTCAGCAATAGAAAGAGGTGCTTTTTTTTGAAAAGTTTCATGAGCTTGAGTTCCTTCCGTTATGAAAAAGTTGATTTTACTGCGGCTGATATCTCGATCCGATCATCAGCAGCGTAATTAGACCTTTGGCATGTTTAGTACAATAAAATCGTCAGATTTCTCAATCAGCTCGAGTCTATTTTGTAAAAATTAACTTTTTTGTTTGAATTGAATTATTGCTTGTTTTCAGCTGATACATGTATATACCACTTGCCATAGGCTCTCCATTCGTATCATTCGCATTCCAGGTTACCGTATGGTATCCGGCAACCAGCCGTTCATCAATCAAGGTGATCACGTGCTGTCCAAGGGTGTTGTAAATGGAAAGTTTAACGTGTGATGCTTCATCCAGTTGATAGGGAATTATGGTTGATAAATTAAACGGATTCGGATAATTTTGTGCTAACTGTGTGTTTGCCGGTACCAGGGTCTGGCCCTGGTTTACACCGGCACCTGCGTCGGGTTCTATGACTTTTATTGCCGATATTTTGGCATTGTCTGCAATTGTGGTGAACGAGATGTTTAACTTGCCGTCGTTCACCGTGACTGGATGCGTCTCGATATAAGCGGCGTTCTTGCCGACTTTTGCCCAGATATCCAGGTTGCCGATCACCTCATCACCCTCGATGGAGACGTTGAATACGCGGCTGCCGGCAGAACTTTGAAAAATTTCAGCAAACATGAGCGTTACTTCATATTCGCCGTCGGGCAGGGGGATGTTATAGCCGAAAGTACCGCCATATCGTTCTGTCTGATACAAGGGATCGTCCGTCGTGCCTGAAATGGCAGAAGTTGTGGAATAGGTGCTGCCGCCGCTGTTGTTTTTATCCGCGCTGTATTCCACACCGTCGCCGGATGTGTAAGCAGAACCGCCGCAGTTTGTCGCGAAAACGAGGGTGCCTCCTCCCACATGGTCAAAGGCTGCTGAAATATTTTTGTCTGAATCTACGGTTATGGTCTCGGGATTCTTGCTGCCGGAAAGGTCGCCACCCCATTCGCTGAATCTATAACCGAACTCCGGGACGGCTCTTACCGTGACTTTTGTGCCCTCTTCATAACGGCCGCCTTCAGGATCCAGTTCAATGGAACCGTTCACCGCGCTTGTTGTGATTTCATAAACGGGAACGCTGACAAAGTTTGCGGTCACGTTTTTATCCGCATCCATGGTGATAACGACAGGATTTTCTGTGCCGGAAAGATCACCGCTCCAACTGCTGAATGTGTAGCCGAATTCCGGGATGGCGGTCAGGGTCACCTGCGTCCCTTCTTCATAGATACCGCCGGCGGGATCGAGATCGATGGAACCGTTTGTAGCGTTGGTTAAAAGTTCATAGACGGGAACGCTGTCAAAGATTGCGGTAACTCTCTTGTCAGCGTCCATGGTGATGGTTGTTGGATTTTCAGAACCGGAAAGGTCGCCGCCCCAGGAGTTGAACACATAACCCAAATTACCTGTTGCCGTCAACGTCACGACAGTACCCGGTAAATAGGTTCCGCCGGAGGGTGAAATGGATCCGTTTGGGGCGTTTGTTGTCAATGTAAAACTCGTTCCCTGCGGCGTTAAAGTGTAGTAACGCGCATCATCAACCAATGGATCGCCGAATATAGCCGAATTTATGTCGTGACCACCTGTAATATCCTGACCGATCCCGATGCGGCATAACGGCTGGGTTTGACTTTTTGCCAAAAAGTTTTCCACGGCAAAAAATACTCCCGGTGTCTGTGAGTACGGTTCCAGAATGGTCAGTCCGGCCATGTATTGGCCTGTTGTGATATCGGTCGGAACTGAAAGAGAGGCATCAACCTTATATTCCTCTGCCGGCGTTTGATAGGTTCTGCTTTTATAGTCATAATTGTCGCCCGGGTGCCATTTTGTGATATCAACGTCGGGCAATACCTCTGTCCATACGATCTCATGAGTGGATTCGTCTACGAGGAAAAAAGCCAGGTCCCAATTCTCATAAAAAGGTGCGGAACCGACGTTTTTTACATTAAAATTGATATCGAGCGGACCACCCTGATCCGCCCGAGGCGAACATGAAAATTCCGGTATGACAAAACGGTAACCGAATTCTTTCTGCATTCTGGATGCGTTGGCCTTGATGGTTTCGGGATTTGTACCGTATGAGCCGTCTAAATCATAGCTGGCAATCCATCCTAATCCGGTGCAGTGTAATTCCCTGATCACATCGATCATGTTATCCGTGTACTCTGAACTGTTGAGGGTGATTTCAGGCTCACCTCCATATAATGGATCGAACGAGCTTTCTCCCCAGTTGTAGGCCACTTCTCCTTCGACCACCTGGGAGAGGTATCGCCCCTGCTTATTCATATTCCTGATAGCATTCCATGCACCACTCCGCTGGCCGGGGTGGCCATATGAATCCCAATACACACCCATTTCATAATCCGGCCAATCGTTCTGATTACGCACAACAAGTTTTTTATTATGAAAGGCTTTTGTGAATGCATCTCCAAGCCTTTGATCCCATCCATCTTCGTCGACGCCAACAGGACTTTCCTGCTCACCCCAATATCCGATGATGCCCGTTTGTACCCAGGCCACGCGCGGATCAGTATCCCAGGCCTGCCCGAGCTTGTATACAAGTTTTACCACCCGGTCTTTGAACTCTTGACTTGACCAATCGCCGCTCGTCAAATCCGCAGGCCAGTATTCGTTGCCGATATTGCTATCCCAGTCGATATAAACCCGTGGGATAACTTTGACATTTTTCGATTCAAAATTTGCCCATCTTTTGTTACAAAAATCAATGATTTTCTGAACGCCGTCGCTTGTTTCGTTTTCAATTTGATTCCATCGAATATAATCCCGTACGATGGTCGGGTATGGATAGTTCGGGTTTCCAGCCTTGTTAGCATCAGGACGAAATCCCTTAAGAGGATTACTCAGCGCATCAGGATATTCCTGAGGATAAACTGTAATTTTATTTTGTGCCTGCAGTGCAGAAAATCCTGCAATGGTTAAACATAGTAGAAGCAGTAACGAACTTTTTCTCATAACCATGATTTCTCTTTAAATTTTTATTCATTTTATAGTGATTATTTTTCAAAAGATGCCTCTGTCAGATGATACGGAATGGTGGATTTTGACCAAAACGGATTCGGATCATTCTTCACCAACGATGCGAGTTTGATTCTCAAAACAGTACAGTCGGTTCCACCTTAAGGTTGCACAACTTTTAAATATATAAAGAAAATTGAAAAAAACTTGAATATATGTCCGAAAAACTTGAATATATGTCCGAAAAGCTCGAAATAACAGTTAATTAGAAACTTAAACCACTGTCTCTGGCAGTAGTACCAATAAAAGGGCAAACCGTTTTATTAATTGGTGATTAATATTAAAATGTACTTACCTGAAAGATGCAATAGAAGAAGGGAGATAATTTTTATATAGTGTGAACACAATCGGATTAAATAAAGAAAAGTTACTCAAAAGCGTTAAATATCAAGAAAAGAAGAATTTCACCAAGATTTTTAATTCAAAATTCGAACCGGCATAATTTTTATTTCTGCCGACGTCCAACAGCCATGGGTAAAAGTTAAGGTGGCTTGAGCGGTGTTTATATCGGCAGTCTGAAACAATATCCACTTTCCGGCGCAATTTTATTTCGGCATCAATACCGAAAATCCCGGATACGATTTTTATACGGCTGGGGACCGGCAAAATCGACACACATTTAATCAGTCCTTTTATCGCCGAACCGACGAATAAGGCAAACGGCCAGATGTGGTGCCGCCAGGGCGCCGGTTCAGCGCCGGATACGTTGATTTTGTGGATTAATAATAAGAAGCAGAAATTTTTAAGGAGTGCGGGGATTCTGCGATGAATACAAATTGATTTTACTTATCGTATTAAAATATCTGCCCATGTCAAAGATACTCGAACAAAGATATCTGCTTGATTATTGTATGCGAATCAAATATATTATTCTTTCTGGATAAAGGGATGGTTAAATATAACGTCCTTTTAATTTACCCGTTTTAGCCATGACTATTCAAAATTGAGGTGTACTATATGATTCAAATTTCATTCAAAGATAAAGAAGCAATCTTGAAATTTCCAAAACAGATGGTTTCATCGGCCTATGTACAGGAATTTCTAGAAAGATTGCGTATTGAGGCAATAGCCGAAAAAAGCAAACTCACCGAAGAACAATCTGGGGAATTGTCAGAGGAATTTACCGCAGTGCGGATTCAATTGTCGATATGAAGTCAAAACATAAGGGCGACCCTAAAAATTAACTGTTATGTCAAAATTACCCAAATCCTTTAAATCTCACAACAACGATTGAATACATAATACCTCAAAACAGTTGGATTGTTTATAAGTCTATAATTCTCTCGGACAGCACGTTAAAACCATTGTCGACAAGAATCAATCTCCAGGAGAATATACTGTTTTTTGCAATGGAACCGACCAAGAAGGACTGTCCCTCCCGGCCGGTATCTATTTTGTCAGTTTGGAATGTCAAGGATGTTCTGAGAGGAGAAAGATGGCGTTTATTCGTTGATTGTTATATTAACCTGAATTTATTGTTTTTCATCGGCTATTCGAATCAGATCAGATTCAAAAAATGACTTGCATCCAGCAGGAAGTCAGCGACGCAATCAGCCAGGGCCGCGAAGGACTGCCATTGGTGGACAGGCGGACCGTCTCGTCAACTGTGCGGGTGAAAAATGGTGAAACCATTGTCATCGGAGGGCTGACCCAGACATCCAGACGTAAAATCCAAAATAAAATACCATTTTTAGGTGACATTCCGGGGTTGGGTTATCTATTCGGCAACACGAAATGGGTCAACGTCAAGACGGAAGTAGTGGTTTTTATTAAACCGACCATCCAGGGTGAATAATTTGGTAAAATGCATTATCTGATTGAAGTTACTTTGCTGCCGCAACCCGAAAAACCGTTTCCGCTCATTTTTTTAGCCCCTCAACATACTCCCGCATCACATCTACCAGCTCCCCGCTGTGTGTGCGTTGATGCACAAACAGATTGCGATACGCACAGTTTTTTATGCCTGAGACAATTCGTCTGATATCGTTATAACGGTGTAGGGTGTCCTTTGACGCACTGATAATGAGGGTCGGAATGTCTAAATGGCTCAAACGGTCCCATATTTCGTAGGTTGAGAGTGCGAGAACGGTATCTTTGAGCTTGTACGGATCCGCCGCGTCGAGGGCGCGTGACGTGATTCGATACGATTCGGGATCCTGTTCGGCGTCGATACGGAAATTTTTCATGTACCACTTGATCGCCGGTTTGAATAAACAGTAAAAAGGCGCTATAAGCGGTAAAATATACCGGCCCCACTTTGGGACATCGAAAACGGCATTGGGTTCCAGCAAAATGAAACAGTACGGTTTTTGTTTCATATATTTAAAGCATTCTACCGCAGCCGTTGCGCCCAGAGACATGGCAAGGTGTATGTATTTTCGGTCTGCTAGGTTTAAATGCGATATGACCTTGATAACATCCATACCTATGGAACGGACACTGAAATCGTCCCGCTTTTTTAAAATCGATGAGGATTTTTCCCTGGTTTCGATATAGTGTACCACATAATGCCGGGTCAGCTCTAAAAGGATCCTTTTAAAGCTGAGCATAACCGAGGTGAGGCCGGGTACCATAACCACCGGAAGGGAAAAATATTTTAATGCCGGAGAAAACGTGATCACCCGCAAAGCAACGGTATGCGAAACCTCGACGAACCGCTCATTCACGGATGTGCCGGAGTGACAAAATTCATCGAAATCGTGAGTATTTTTGTTTTGATCTGAGATTTTATAAATTGATTCCCTGTTTCGTTTCATCCTGAAATCTCAAAATATGAATTACATACCTTTCCCTTTTGGATGACAATCATTACACGCTACCGAATGAATATTATTCGGACTGTCTGCGGAAATATAGGATGTATTCATGGCCGTGACGTCCAGACCGCAATTGGAAACAGCCGGATGGCACGCTCCGCATGATTCCCGTGCGTTATTCGAGTGCGCTGCATGGCAGGAATAACAGGTGAGCCCTTCGTGTACCCCGGTGGGGGTTCGGTCGTCTTCAGTTCCGGCTTCATGGGTGTAATTTGGTGAATGGCATTGAACGCACAAACGGTAGTCATATTCGGCGGGTGTGTTCACCTTTTTCCCATCTTTGAATATTCCCGGTACAATAAAATAATCCGCCCTCAAAAACATCCTGTCCGCCCTCACATTCAGACCAAACGGAATGTTACGTTGGTCCCGCTCGTAAAATATGTTCCTGGGATGGTCGTGTGCCATTGCGGGTTGACGCGGTTCATTTTTCGAATGGATCTGATGGCAGGACAGACACGGCATCACAGGTACGTTAGCCTGAGCCGGATTTTTTAATTTCCACGGTCCCTTGTTATCCACCGGTTCCATGAGATCGTAAATCGTGCCTTCATAAAACATACCATGGCACCGGAAACAGTCCCAATACGGCCGCTCCGTTCTGTTATGTGTTGAGTCCAGAAAAATGTGTGCATATGTGGCGGAATGTCCGCCGGCTTTCCAGTCTGCATACTGGATTTGGTGGCACTGCCTGCATCTTTCCATGATCTCTACAATTTGTGATTCACTCATGCGAATATCCTGGCTGCTTTTTTCCCTTCCGGACACATGAGTAAAAAGCATGTCCATTTTTTCCGTCAAACTGTGAATTCCGCTGCTCAGCGCTGTACCATGACACTGTGAACACGTGATACTTCGGTGCGCTGATGTCAATGAGGTCTCTACAGACGGACTGATTTCATGACACGAAGCACAGGAACGCCTGGGATGTGCAGCGTTCCAACCGGAATAACCGGTAGACAATACCAGGATAACAATAAAAACAATCACCGTTATCGTTTTCCGTCTTTTTATTTTCATGCCTGGGCTCATTTGAATTTGGATCCGTTCCAGTTTTTTACGATATAATTACCCACATGGTAACCCAGTGCCATAATGGTCAGCACAGGATTGAATCCGCCGCCGGTGACAAACAGGCTGGCGTCTGCCACAAACAGATTGTCAACCTGGTGGGACTGCCCGTATTTATTGACCACCGATGTTTTCGGATCGTTTCCCATTCTTGCGGTACCGCACTGATGCTGGCTGCCGCTCAGGCCCTTGCCGCCTATCGTTTTCCAGGTCTGATAAGCTCCTGCTTCCCGGATAATCTCTTCGGCTCGCGCGGATAAAAATTTACAGTGTTCGTGGTCCAGTACATGGCGTTCGCCGGACAGCGCAGCCACCGGTATACCCCAGTGATCCTTGACCGTTTCATCCACCGTTATCCGGGCTTCAAAATTGGGCATTTCCTGGATTGGGCCTCTAATTGCCGAAATACGGCGGTACATTTTTACCTGAAATTCTTTATGGGCTTTACCCCAGCGGGCGGCTCCCGGAGGCCGGAATTGTGAAAAACCGTACGGAAGATCGTGAAACTCGTTGCACAACAGGCCGCCGCCAATGATCCCTTTGTTGTGGTGGTTGAAATCACACAATCCAAATGTCGCCCCTGGACCGATTCTATCCCGAACGTCGTGGTCGAACAGACCATCTGCACCGGTATAGGCGTGGCCCTGGAGGTTGCGGCCGACCCAGCCGCTTTCATTGCTTATTCCATTGGGAAAGAGTTTCGATCGGGAGTTCAGCAACAGCCGTGCCGTTTCGATGGCGGAAGCTGCAATTATGACAATATCGGCCGTCTGGTATTGCTCCCTGTCTTTATTGTCAAAATACCGGACGCCTGTGGCTCGTCCTTTTGTACCGGTGGTCACTTCGGCCACCTGGCAATGGGTTTTGACCGTGCAATGGCCGGTTGCCATCGCCGCCGGGATGACTGTATTATGTGTGCCGTTTTTTGCATCCACCGGACACTGGAATCCGATACACGTCCGGTTCCTGATGCACCCGGGCCGGCCGTCATATGGTACGGAATTCCGAAGCATCGGGATGGGAAAGGGGTGCAGTCCCAGCCGCCTGGCAGCGGCGGATAGCAGTGTTCCTTCTTTGGTGTTTTCAAATGGCGGCATCGGATAAGGTTTTTGGCGGGGCGCTGCAAAGGGATTGTTTCGGTCATCACCGGACACACCAATTTCCCATTCGGCCTTTTCATAACAGGATTCCAGTTCATCATAACAAATCGGCCAGTCTTCCAGCGTTGAACCTGCGACGGATCCGTACGTCGTTTTCATTTTAAAATCTTCCGGCATGTAACGCCAGGCCATGGCGCCGTAACTGACGGTTCCCGAACCAACACATGCGGCAATGTGGCTGTAATCCCATCCGTTGGCAACCACAATCCGTTTTGTCCCGTCTTTACCCAGCAGAACGCGCGGATGTCTGTCCCAGTCAGGACCAAATGCCGAACCGAGTACGAACGTCCGCTGGTTCCTCAATTCATCATTGATACACTCGTCGTAAACCGGCCAGCCCCCTCTTTCGAACAGAATGACCGAGATGCCGTTTGCTGCCAGCTCTTTGGCGACGACACCGCCTCCGGCGCCGGCACCAACCACGATTGCATTGACATGTTTATTCGCCATGGTTCCTCCGGTAGCGGTTTTGTCCCACAACCTGCGGGTATTCCAGTTTCATCAGCCTGTAACTGATATAGTTTTTATTTCCGCCATGAACCGGGGATCCGTAAAAGCCCTGCATGGTGTGTCGTATGACCATACTGAAAAACTGTGCCGGGTCTATACCGTCCCAGAATTCCTTCGGCACGTTGTTGCTCTCGACCTTTATCAAAAAATCTGTCTGGGTGTCAAATTCCAGTTCGTGAAAAAGTTGACCGTATATTTTTTTACAGGAATTCTGCAGGGCGGTAATTCCTTTTTTGTACACAGATTGTTCATTCCTAAATACCCTGACCAGTTGTTGATCGATATAATTGACCACATTGGCATATACGGCGCCGGGTCCGCTTTCATCAGCAGGAATAATTTGATCAGTGAGTGCGATGACACACTCGGCTTCTTTTTGTGTAAAAAAACGAAAAGGTGCCGGATCGTAGGCACAGGCGGGCAACATCGCCATCGTTCCCAATCCTGTTACCGTTGATTTCAAAAATTTACGTCTGTCCATGAATGCCTCGTTATATTGTCGGTTCCCCGGTTTTCTAGATAATTGAAAGAGCGCAAGGCTGTAGCCGTTAAATGAGATATCATGTGCGCGGTTTGTCACCATTTTAAAAATTGAATTTTTCCGCCTAGGTTTAATTATACAAATAGAATTTATTCGAGTCAAGTACTATAATTGCAGGGTATCCCCGAAAATTTTAGAATTGGAATCAACTTTTTAAAACCTTATTTTTTTCTTTTCGACCTCGTAGTCAAACAGCTACCCCATTTTTACCTTATTTGCTATGCATAAATGAGATAAAAATAAGGTAATAAGGTAAAATATTTGGATTCGTTTTTCTATTAAGCTTAAAAGAAAGAAATAAGGTTTAATAACAACAGGACGTACCTGTTCTCTAACAGTTTGATTCTTAAAGTTTCAAATTATGACAGCGTCAAAACCTTTGCTTGACAGACAAAATATTGTTACATTGTATCACAGAGGCATAAAAATGAAAATATATTGCTTGTTTTTGTTAACCGTTATACTGATTGCGGTAAACATTGCTGCTCAAACGATTGATCCAACAGATTGGACGCTGTCGTTCGTTGAAGAATTCGAATCTCTGAGCGTCGCGGCACATGGACCCTGCGGCACCGGCGGCACAACCTGAATGGCGCATACACCATACTATGGCGACTTGGGCTGCTATATGGCGAGTCCGAACGAAGTGGGCCCTGACTTTCCCTTAACGGGATATGAATCAAGTGATGGTACCGGCTGGACCAGAGTCGGGCAGGCTACTATCAGTATGTCCAATGACGTTTACATCGGCCTTGCCGTTACCAGCCACAATAACGGCGTTTTATGCCGTTCATTTATAGGCGATGTATCCTTTACAGCAAACGGCACCGGTGAAAAGGACGAATCTGATAAACAATTAAAGTATACACTTTTGACGGCTTTTTCGAATCCTTTTAATTCAAGCACAACCATCAGTTATCACCTGGATCGGCTGTTTTTTTATTTTTGCGGCCTGTTTTCGTTCAACAAAATCACCTTGTGCGAATTTAAATTCGGGATTTGACATATGATTCGAAACAAGATTTTAATCTTTGGATTGTTGTTCATGGCTGTGGTATGCCCGGCACAGCCGCAAGGCAAATTATATACCGATCAGTACCTGACCAGCTTGCGTGTTCCTGTCGGAGGTGTCGGCACCGGGGATATCCTGATGGGCGGGAGAGGAAATATCGAGTTTGTTGAAATATTTAACCGGCCGGACCGGAGCAGGAGACTGGAAAAGACCTTTTTTGCCCTGTGGTTTCAACAAGGAGAAAAAAAAGCCGTCGCAAAAATCCTGGAACGTGAGCTTTTTCCTCCTTTCCGGGATTCGACCCACAAGTATGTGTATGGTTTGCCCAGGATGCGTCAAACGGATTTTTTCAACACCTTTCCACTTTATTTGTGGACCTTCCGTGATGAGGATATTCCGATAAAAATCTCAATGGAAGCGTTCAGTCCGTTTATCCCACTGGATGTGGCGCGCAGCAGCTATCCGGTCGTCGCGTTTTATTGGGATATTACAAACACAACACCGGAACCGGTTAGGGGATCTCTGGTTTTCAATATGGAGAATCCTATCGAGGCAAAAGCCATCTCTAACGTCCATGTAAAAAGTCAGGATGTACAGGGGATTCACTTTATTGCTGACGAGGCGGAGGATATCAATTACCGGGGAAGTTTGTTGATGGTGACATCGGCCGGTAATGCCGATATCCAGACACACTGGTATCCGGGGCAGTGGCGCGACGAAGCGCACATTTTTTGGGATGATTTTTCCGACGATGGATCGATCGAGTCAAAACTGGAAACCTGGAAAACGGCCTACCGGCCGACCTCCTACAATCGAACCACCAGACGAATGGCAAGCGTACTTGTTCATTTTGATCTCGAACCGGATCAACATATCCGTATTCCATTCTACCTGGCCTGGTATTTCCCCAAACGGATTTTTGAAGCCCCGGAGGTCTTTGGTATCCCGGATGCGGCAAATCAACCATTTGAGAATTTTTACGGCACGCTGTTCAGCAACGAAAATGATGTGTTGACACAATTTATGCATCAGGAAAAAGCGCTTTATTTACATACCGCTCAATTCGCCGGTTTGATATCAAACTCCAGTTATCCCTCAAGTGTGAAAGAGGCGCTAACCACGCAAATCGCTTCCCTGCGAACTCATCTCATCCAGGTCACAGGTGATTTGACTGTTCATGGATTTGAAGGCGTCCTCGAAAACGGATGGTGTTGTCCCGGTACCTGTACTCACGTGTGGAATTATGAACAGACACTGGCTTCCCTGTTTCCTTCACTGGAAAGATCGATGAGAGAAATCGAGTTTCTCCACGATACCTTTGACAATGGATTTCAAACCCATCGCTCCGTGATCCCTCTCGGCGACTATTGGTTTGACGGCCCTGCTGCTGCGGACGGGCAAATGGGTACGATTGTCAGGGCATATCGTGAGTGGAAAATAAGTGGAGACAATGAATGGCTGAAAAAGATATGGCCGGGTATCAAGAAAGCGCTTGAATTTGCCTGGACCGGTCCCGGCGTTGTCGGCGAAGCGCGTTTCAAACATCAGGAAGGGCAGATGGCGTGGGATCCTCAAAAATCCGGGATATTGTCCGGACGGCAGCATAATACATATGATATTAACTTTTACGGACCCAGCTCGATGACCACATCCATCTATCTGGCCGCTTTAAAGGCTTGCGTTGAAATGGCCGCAGCCATGAATGAACCGGAGAAGGCACAGGAGTATTTGACGGTTTATCAGAACGGCGTCAAAATCACCCAAGATTCGTTATGGAACGGATCCTATTTTATCCAGATTGTCACCGGCGATACCAATCAAGTGCCGGAAACAAATAATCATCCCAAATACCAGTATGGAGATGGTTGTCTGGCAGATCAGCTCCTCGGCCAGTATCTGGCATTTATTTCAGGACTGGGATACATTATGGACCCATCCAAAGTCAACAGCGCAATAAAGGCGATCTATGATTTTAATTTTATCCGTCCGCTTCGTTCCTTTGCCAATGTTCAGCGGGTTTATGGTTTGAATGATGAAGCGGGAGTCGTGCTCTGCACCTGGCCGAACGGAAACCGCCCGGCGCTTCCGTTTGTCTATTCGGACGAAATCTGGACCGGTGTCGAATTCCAGGTGGCCGCTTCACTTTTTTTTTCCGGATTTGTAAAGGAAGGACTTGAAATTGTGGATGCCGTTCAAGACCGGTACGATGGTTACAAGCGTAATCCTTTTGAGCACGATGAATCCGGTGTTCATTACGCCCGGGCTATGGCCAGCTGGTCGGTACTGCTCGCGCTTTCCGGTTTTGAATATGATGGAATCAAACAAAGCATGGCCTTTGATCCCAAACTGAATCAAAGCGATTTTTCAACTTTCTGGTCGACCGGCAGTGCGTGGGGTAACTTGACAATACAACCAGGAAAGGCGATCTTGTCGGTCGAATTCGGCGAGCTTGATTTAAAACAGTTTTCTATTAAAGAAAAGTCCTGGGAACAGACCATTCATTTATCTGCGGGTGAACAATTGGTTTTTAAGTTAGAATAAAATGCGTCCGAACCGAACTCTGCAATTCCTGCAATATTTTGAATTCAATTTGCTTTCCGGATAGAATAAAAATGTAGTGAAGACCTGATGTAAGTTTTGTTGTAAATATCGAGTTTACGGTATTGAAGTGTTGAATTTCAGCCTAGAGTGCCGTTTTGAAATATAATATCTTTAGGCGTTAAACCTTTCAATGTGCGGATCGTTTTTGAGTATCTGCGAATTATGCTGCGCTCACCATAATCCGGATTATTTATGCCATAAACTCTTTCTTGTCGGGATGAGTGCCCAAAGAGAAAATGATTTGCCGGAAATAAAATCGGTTGTTTCAAAAAACATCTTTAAAAATCCCTTAAAATCAAGCGAAACATCAAGTACCTGGACATCAAATAATCTAAGATTTTGATTACAAAAACACTTGAAAAGGAGTTTATTGAGCTGTGATTTCTGCTCTGAACTGAGCGGTAACGTAATATCGCCATAGTTTAAAGTTTTTAAATCCGTATTATTTTCTTCCGGTGTATTCGCCGATTGAAGTTCCTTAAATACAGTCTGCTTTATTTTTAAAATGATCTCGGGCGAAGAAATATAATCATAACCCTCTATGATATCCAAGCCTTGACAAATACTCTTTAAAAATTCTGCTTCAAATCGTTGTTCAACTTTTATGGATTCTGAAAATGTTTCATTGTTTTTTCTAAAATAGGTCAAAATTTCTGACTTTTCATTAAAGGGTTCGATTTCGCTGGCAATCCACCTGCCTAATGAGCTTCTTTGGCTCATTAACTGAGGCAGACTGTCGTCGGGATAGGTCCTTTCAATCATGGCGTAAAGAGCGTTAAGATCGTGGTGCCGATTGTAACTTTGAACGGCATCATAAAGGATAAAATCAAACTGATCCAGTCTTCCATCATCCCGATAAATACCCGGCACCTTGATAACATCATCCATATCTTCGCGAGCACCAATTCGAATGGAGGGATACACCTTATCACAGTTTTTATCAAGATATGCTCTGGTTAATATTTCAAGTATGGCCCAGTAGTTCAAAGTAAGGTAATGACATTTTTCATCCTCTTCATTATATAACAAACTCAACATTGTGCCATCTGAAATTGCTGCGGGTTCCAGTTTTGGTATAATTTTTACATGATATTGATCGGAAAGCCGGTTGAGATAAGCAAGAGTATTCAGGACATCTTTAATGACTTCGGTCGGTTTAAGGAAGGCGGGTTTTACCAATATATATGTTACAACGATGCATCGATTTTTATGTTCCTCATTTAACTTTGAAATTTTTTGAATCGCTTTCTCAAAATGAGACGAATCAAATCCTTTGTTTATGCAAACTTTACGAATAAAATCATCAGCGGTTTCCAATCCAATTCCTATCTCCAGTTGTTGATCGTTCCGCAGAATCCTCAATCTTTCAGCAACCTCGCTATTCTGATCATAAATAAATTCGGGTGTCGATTCCACAAGAACTCTTTTTACATAAGACATCATGGCGATTTGGCTAAAGATACGGTCTTTGGCCTGATCGTCAAATTCGGAATCGTTGAAAAACGAACCGTCACACAAAAATTCAATGACATCAAAATGTCTGCCCGATTGAAACCCATAAGCCAGGCCGGAACGGAATTGCTCGATCAATTGTGCCATCGTCGCTTTTTCGGCCGGTCCGGCACCGGCATAAAAACCACAATTAAAGCAACCAAGTTTCAAGGGTTCAGTCGAACGGTAGATGCATGGCCTGTTCTTGAAGCCGATAATGAGTCGGTTCCCGCTTTCCGATTGTGTCGGACTGATTCGAATCCAGGCAGGAGTATCCCGGTCTTTCAGAATTGCATATTTTTCCCATCTTTTGGTCAATCTTTTTATGTGATCTTGACGATGCTCGACAAGTCTTGGAATTGAGTTTTGCAGCAACTCCACAATTTCACTTTTTCTTGTCTCATCAAGCCATGAGTTTATACTCTTTAAAGATTCAATTGATTTTTCTTGAATTTTCTCATATGATGGTTTCTTCTCTGAAACAAGGTTTGTATTTTGTTTCAACTTTAAAATAGCACTTGCGATATCCTGCGCATCTTTATAGTTACGAATTTGTCTTCCACGAATTATTGGAATTCGTTCAAATACGAGTTTGGGATCAACATCCGGTAGCAGGAGTGGCAGCAGGTGTATCTTACGATCTGAATCATTTGAGACAGAAACGGCAATATTCAGCTCTTCAAGACACCAGTTGGATTGGAGATACGAATTGGAAATGCAAAAAATGATAAATTGACTCTTTGAAAGAGCGTAAGCTATTTCCTCTCCAAACTTTGTTCCCCAATTGATGCTTTCCTTGTCCACCCAAAAGCTGAGATTTTTTTCCTTTAAGGCAGTCATTATCTCATTCACAACAGAACTATCCTGCCTTGAATAAGATAAAAAAACATCATAATCGCTCATTTCCGAAACACCTTTTTGTTATATATTGCCGAAATCATACTTAACGATCTACTGATTTTGATTTTATCATTGACTTTTTTTCAATCACATCCTGAATGTTAAGCAAAATCATATATCTAAAGTATCGATGTACAACAGCAAGAAAAAATTACACAAATAACTAGTGGTAATTCCCACGTAAAAATTGATTATCTCACTATTATCTAATGAAGGAATTGAAAATGCAAAGACCCTTATTACGTATCAGGTCCAAATCGCGAGAATAATTCGTAAAAATTAAATATTTTTAATCTACAAAACAAGTGAAAAAATATCTCTTTGGTAATATCTCAGCTATGGGTGGAGGTGCGACGCACCGGCTCTCGACATCCTTACAAATATTCAAATCACATAAATTTGGCAAAAGGAGGTGCGTCGCACCTATCCTGTG
>JAFGEC010000593.1 GCA_016931775.1 Candidatus Zhuqueibacterota bacterium
GGAAAAAAACGGCAAGGATCACAAAGACGATCAAACGTTGCAGGGCTATTTTCCGGAAAATCATACGGCAAATTATATCTGGCGCGGTACAAAGGCGGACATTTAGGAAGCCGGGAGAAACCGGTAGGTAAGCCGTTCGAAAAACCGTATTTTCTATTCGATCTGTATAACGATCCGCAGGAAACAACCAATTTAATCGCCGATTTTCCGGATATAGCCGGTCAATTGCTGCAGCAATATGAGAAAATCCGCCTGAGCGGCCGCAGCCGGTGAGCTATTACAAGCATAAGCGTTTTCCCCAAATTTTCGAGAACGGTATTTTAAAAGTTTAAAAATAAATAATGTACAGTTGTCTTTGCTCTGAAAAGTATGCCATGATTATGAGGCTAATGGGAATCCGTGGCACATTTAGAAATTTTACAACAATGAGTAACATTTTCGTTAAAGGAATTATTTTACCACGAAGGGCACGAAGAATTTTATAAATGATTGTATTAAAGAAGGGATGAAAAGATTCGTCCTTTCAAGCCTTCGTGTGCTTCGTGCTCTTCATGGTATTAAAAATTTTTAAACCATATTTTTCTTACTTCCTGTCAATTCCGTAACTATTCGGAATTTCCCCCCAAAATCAGGCTTCCGTTCTCGAACGTGAACTCGAAAATATTCTCATAGTCCCGGTCGAGCGAAACCAGCAGGGATCGAGCGGACATATCGTAAACAACCGACCACATGGTGTGATCCTGTGAGACATTTTCCAGATTTTTCAGGGCATTGCCGGTGCTGATCCGGCCTGCTGCATCCTGCAGTGTTTTATAAATTAGATCGTATCTCCAGCACGGCGTCTGCTGCGGTGCCGCCGATCCTGTGACGATAAAGTTGGTGCTCACTTGCCAGGGCTCTGAATTATTTATTATTTTCATTTCCCCGTCGACAAATTCGATAATAGCTGATTTTCCAAAAACGTCGGCAACAAGATAATGACATGGCGGACCGCCGGTCATTGAAACGTTATACTGCTGTAACAGCGAAACGGCATGTTCAACATTTTTTGCATAATCCAGGATCAGCCGGATGACATCCAGCGTAAAAATGGTGTTTTTGTCCGCATCCGCCGGCGGGTCGGCTTGTGATACCGCCATCAGTCCGATACAAACGCCATTTTCGTTCATACCGTCGAAAGGCCAGTACGGCGCTTCAAGAAATATGCTGCTGTCACCTTCGGTAAGATACTTTGAGTGATCCAGATAACCGATGTCCACCATGGCTACCGAAGCGTAGGCATCGGGTGGATGGGTGCACAGTAAAAGCGCTCCCTTGTTTTTCCAGTCAAAATTGCGGCCGAATATTTTATCTCCGGAATCCGGCATAGCGGCGAAACATGTGCAGGTCCATTGAGGTATTCTGCTGCTGTTATTATTATTTGAAGAAAAAGAAGGTCTGTCTCCGGTTTTCAGGTACTCTTTGAAACCGTAATCCCCAAAATATGTCATGGTATAAAACGGTACATCATTGAATTTTTTCAGTGTGGCCAGTGTACGCTTTTGATTTAATCCCTTTCCAGCTTCCGATGAACCGGGATCGCTGCGGCAATTGACTATGACGGTTACGAGCAATAAATAAAAGAAAACCGAGGTTTTTTTTCCTGCAAAAATACTTTTCAGCATTGTTTTCTCCCATCATACACTCTGAGAGTACGTACGGATATACTCATTACCTGCAAAAAAACCATTTTTTAGCATAGCAAATAACAGGAGCCACCGAAGTGAACGACGATCACCTGTTAAGCGGTGATCTTTTTCATGGACAGTGAAGAAAATTAAGCGTTAGAATAAAAATTATATCAGTTTTTTCTCGTATGTCACCTTGCACTCAAACCGGAATTTTATCGAAAATACCACGGGTGCCTCATTCGCCTGGCCGGAGAAATACAACCGGCAGGTATGCGGATTGTTGAGCATTAAATCAGCCAGTTTGTTTTTGCCTGCGGATCTTAGCGTCAGGCTGGTTTCATTGTTCAACGCTTCCGCAAGTACAATATCATCCACAACAGCAAGGCCTACCGGTTTTTCGCCCTCGGTCGAACCGACTTCCAAATCGGCGCTGAGTATCTTTTGTGTCGCAGGGCCGGCAAAAACGATAATTTCATAGGTCCCTTTGAGGATTTCCACCGATTTGAGATCGCTGGAATATTTTTCAAAATCAGAGCTGAACTCCTTGGCGTCTATATCTTCCATTGTCTCGTAGGTTTCACCAGCATAATTGACGTTGAACACTTTGTCAATTTTGACAATAAAATCTTTGCTCACCTCACAGCTCAGCAAAAATGAGGATAAAACAACAAGTATCAAAAAGTACTTTTTCATGATGTATCTCCCTATAGTTGATAATTGTCAAATTTTTTACAGATATATATTCCAACCGGTATTCAGCTTATTATTTCTTGAAATTTTCCGCACCTTTCTCCGCCGCATACTGCGAGCGGGATTTGGATGTATTTTGCAATCCTTTTTCCTTGCACCAGCGTTCCAGATCCATAACATCCACCCGGACCTTTTTTACACGCATACCTTTCAGAACCATGCTTTGTAAAAGGTTTTTTGCGGATTGTAAATAATCCTCGTATTTCTCCTCTAGCTCGTCCGCATCCGCCGCTTTTTGCTTTAAAAGCGCCCACTGTTCCGGATTAAACCAGGCAAGGCAGAAAGTCATGTCTTTTGAGTCCATCAAATTTTTGTTTTATATATGATTTTTTTACTCCGATTGATATTTCGCACTCACTGTAATAATAAAAATACATTAATAAAGCCAAACAATCAACATCAAAATAGAATTTTTTAAACTTTTGTTATAAAATATTATTAATATATGGATTTATTATAATTTAAAAAATGAGTTCATTTTGAAGAAATTATATGGTCATCAGTTTATTAAAATAACTAAAATTTTAAAAAAATTACCTGTAAAATATTAAACTTGCATTCAAAGATTGTATGTATTAATTTTTTATACTTTATTATTGTACATCCCTTGCTTTACTGTTCCTTTCATGCAGGTACGAGCACATTTTTATCAAAAAATGAAAAGGATTAATTGTTTTGGAATACCGGTCTTGAGGAATTGTTGTATATCCGCCCAAAATCAAAGGTAAATTGTGATTATAGGAGTAAAAAGGATGGAAAAAAAAGTGAAATATTATCTCGAAATATCCACAGTTCTTTTTCTATTGTTGGTTTTGATCCCCCGTTTTTTACCGGGCTTTGATAATAAGAAAATAGCCAAAGAAAGTACAATAACGACTGATATGATCTTTGTTAAAGGCGGCACATTTCTGATGGGCATTGATAACGAGGAAGATGATGAAAAGCCGCTTCACAAGGTGTATGTGGATGATTTTTACATCGATAAACATGAAGTCACGAATGCTCAGTACTGTCTGTTTTTGAATGAAATTGGAAATCAGAAAGAGGGGGGAACATTCTGGCTGGACATTGCCGACCTTGACTGTAATATCCTCAAACAGGCTGGAAAGTACATGCCGGTGGTCGGTTATGATGACCATCCCATTCATGAGGTGACGTGGTACGGCGCGGCGGCCTATGCAAAATGGGCGAACAAGCGGCTACCGACGGAAGCTGAATGGGAACATGCCGCACGCGGAGGTTTGAAAAGCAATGTATACGATTACAGCGGCAGTAATGATGCGGACTCTGTCGCATGGTATGAAAAAAATTCAGAGGAGGCCGCCCATCCTGTGGGAGAAAAAAAATACAATGAAATCGGAATCCATGATATGAGCGGCAATGTATGGGAGTGGTGTGCTGATTGGTACAGAAAGGACTATTATGAGAAAAGTCCTTTTGAAAATCCGACTGGGCCTTCCGATGGCTTTTATCGAGTGTTACGCGGCGGTTCCTGGGGCAGTGAAAAATACGACTTGCGTTGTGCAAACCGTCATTATTCCATTCCAAAAGAGAGTTTTAACAATATCGGATTTCGTTGTGTGGTTTCCGGTGTGGAGGTCGAAAAAATTTTGAAAGAGAAGAAATAGTCCTATTATGAGCTGCGGTGCCATCTCTGCAATTACTCAAGAATAAAACATGTTCCGGAACCACATGCTGCAGCCAGAGGTTTTTAGGATTTCTACATGTAACAAGGAAATGAGTGATTTGACCATCAATCCCCAGCGGGCAAAACAAAAACTATCGTCTGAGACGATTTCATGCGAGTTTTTGAGTTCAAATATAATGAGAGACCTACCAGATCGTTTTAGTATAAAAGTTACGAATGATATCATCTTTTGTCACAATTGGTAACTTGTGAACCATAGCCGTGGCAACGATCGTTCGATCAGCCGGATCTTTGTGCTCCCAATCAAGTGACA
>JAFGEC010000594.1 GCA_016931775.1 Candidatus Zhuqueibacterota bacterium
ATACAAAGTCAGCCTTCTTGCCAATTATATTCAGATTGAAATGTTCCCCACTGGGAAAACCGTTCGGGTTTACCACTTCTCCCGGCTTTGTCGCCAGAGCCGAACCTGCCATGAACATAATCGACACGCATACAATGATTGCTACTCTCATAAACTTTTTCATGACTACCTCCTTCTTTACTATGATGTGATTGGTCATTATTGTCCTCTCTTGTTTAACAGGATGATCCCCTCCTCAAATGCATGGTAATATTGAATTACGAAAGCAAGTTTGAAGCGAGTGTGACTAATCTCTGGAACAAGCAAAGGAAAGAAATGTTGAATATCCTTCAAATGGAATCCCATTCAAACTGAGACATCACAAGAGAAGGAGAAGGTAAGTGAAAAATAAAAAAATTTTCCAAATTTTAGATGAAATGATGCATTTGTCAAGGAAATCATGAGAATTCGCAGACGAAAACTTCGGTAACCTGGCGATCACCGGATCGGTGACCCATGGCTTTGCGTCCTACCCTCACGGATAGTTTGCCTTTATCGGTTTTCAAAGAACGTGCTGTAAAATTCTTTGCTTGAATTGTCATATACCAGAACACGATGGATAATTCATATTAAACCAATCACTCATTCTATATGAAATATGACACAGGATAGGATAGTTTCCATGAAGATCTGAAAGATTGTAATTAACATTTATTCTTAATAGGTTAAAAGTTTATTATCTGATCAATAGAGCTCAATTAAGTGCCATCCAACAAACCTTAAATTCGATATTTTGCAACTCTCTTGACTTACCTTTCGCACGTTTCCTTCTTATTTGCCGATATAAGCATGTACGAATCAGACACCTCCAGTTCTCCCAAATAACTGCTATGATCCGTACAGAGTGGGTATATGTACCATTCCGGATCCTTGCTGTCTCCACCTTTTTGGACATGGGCGCCGACCAAATCCTCATTCAAACAACGACTGGCAGGACAGTGCGTTACTGGCTGACCACTAAATTTCTTCCAGTGATCCAGCCATGAACCGCAAACACATGTAGTCTGGGATGTTCGATTTATGTTCTTGATTTTCATATTTCTCTTCCCCCCCTCCGTTTAGAATCCGACTACGTTACTTAGCAAATCAACATTTACATTATCCTTAAGGAAGAACAGGAATACTGCAAATTTGCAGAATATAACCTAAGAAATCTATTTTCGAGAAATTCGGTTTATTACCAGATTAAATTGACTACCCCACCAATTGAAGTGAAATAAAACACTTCCAGGAATGTTTGTCAATAATTTATGAGTATCCACACATATTGATCAAATCTCAAAAATACCCTACCGAACTCCTGACCGGTCGTACCTGCGATCGGACGTGTTTTTCCAGAAATCGAGATATATATTCCGAAAGATAAGCAAAGAATACCCCCCTATCACCTCACATGAGATACCCTACCTTCTGAACGCCGGTTATATCGCGAAATAGATACCTCTCATTTCTCATTCAAACGATGTCCGTCATTGCAGTACCTTATATGTAATATACTTATTAATATTACCTATATATTATATTATTAATATGAATACTTATGACCTTTTATGATACTGTTATGAGGTCTATTGCTATAAGAAATATTTTCTTTCTCACTCTCCGAATCTTAATTCTTAATCAAAAATTAAAGTTCAGTATTTCCTCTATCTGTTCCTCATATCCGTCACTTACCCAAGAAACACCTCTGTTTTAAAATCTCGCTTGATTTCTCACTTTATCTATCTGACACGTACCACCGCAAAGTTAAAATTCAATGAAGGGAGGAAAATATGAAAATGAAAAAGATACGAAATCCGAATCATCCGAAGAAAGGTTCCCATACACGTATGGAACCGATCAGATCGCAGAAAGACATAAAAGCGATCATGAAATTGCTGTCAGACAGTCCGAGAAACCGGTTATTGTTCGTCATGGGTATTAATAATGGATTGAGAGTCGGGGATCTCTTGAAACTGAAGGTATCTGATGTCAGGAAGATGAGACCTGGTGATTCAATCACTATAATGGAAGGTAAGACCGGGAAACAGAACGTCCTTGTCGTCAATAAGGCGGTCTATGACGCGTTGAAAGGGTATCTCGATATGAAGAAACCTGATGAGAAGGAATATCTCTTTAAGAGTAGGAAAGGAGATGAGGCGATTACGATTCAAGCAGTGAACAACAAGATCAAACAGTGGACTGTTGCGATTAACATGCGTGGAAATTATGGAGCGCATTCTTTACGGAAAACATGGGGGTATATCCAGAGAACGAAATATGGAGTAGGATTTGAACTCATTTGCAGGAGGTTCAATCATTCAAGTCCATCGATTACAATGAGGTATCTTGGCATTGAGGATAAGGAAGTTCAGGATTTATTGATGAATGAGGTGGGGTAAGTGGATAAAGAACTAAATATTATTGACAAATATTTCTAAAAGTGCTTTATTTCTCTTCGTTTGGGTGGGGATTCGATCCATTTTCAGCAGATAAATAAATAAAGAAATATACGGTTTCTTGTGCTTAATAAAGGTTTCTTTATCACCAGAAGCACAACCGACATTTTTTGTTCCATAAGAGAAGATGTTGCATCTGATTAAAATGCTTCAAAGTATTCATCTTGAAACACATAGAAAGGTGAAAAACACTGATGACGGACGCTAGCACAATTACATCGTATTTTATAGCCGTAATACTTGGTATATTATTAATTGGGTTATTCTTTCGCCTGATAAGAAAAAAAACGAACAAGCTGATCTCCCTTCTACCCAATATAGCTGTTTCCTTGGGTATTCTAGGTACCTTTGTGGGTATTTATATAGGTCTTTTAGAATTTGACGTTTCCAATATCCGCGATAGCATTCCTCAATTGTTAGAGGGGTTAAAGACCGCTTTTGCCACCTCGATAGCCGGTCTGATAACATCAATAATTCTCAAATTTGCTTTTGAAGGTCAAACAGTCCACGACGAATCCAAAAGCGAGGTCCAGGCAGAAGATCCAATCGATCTTCTGAAAGCAATTGTGGCGGGCATTAATAATCTTGAAAAGTCTTCTGAGGAAATTGAAAAATCCATCGTATCATGCTTCCGCTCTGACGAAGAATATTCACTGCTTTCACAATTAAAGCTCATCCGGCAGGAAATTATTGATACAAGAAGAGAGATGAGTGATTCCTTTAAAAATTTCGCAGAAAAAATCGCGGAATCAAGCACAGACGCCCTGGTAAAAGCGCTTGAGAAGGTTATTGCCGATTTTAATACATTGCTGAACGAACTGGTGAGTGAATCTTTCAAAGAACTCAGTGTGGCGATGATAAAATTAACCGAATGGCAAGAAAATTATAAAAAGCATGTGGATGAAACGCAGGAGAAGGTCAATACACTTTTAGGTCAAATGACCATAACAAACGAAATTCTCAAAGAATCAGCTGATAGTATTGCAAAAATTGATGATAATCTCGAAAGCATAGATAGCTCAGTAAGCGGTCTTTCCGTTTCTGCTGAAGATATTTCTGCCCATGTAGAAAATCTCAGGCTGCAGAACGACACATTGCTTGAGGGGTTACAATCAATTCAACAAATCGGTGAAGATGCAAAAACAGTAATACCCACCTTAGAAGAACACATCAATAATCTTACTCAAAAGCTTGAAGAGACGGTTCTCAACGTTACCGAAAAGTTTGAAGAGAGCACCACCCTTTCGAAAGAGTTTGTTGAAAAAGCTACGCAGGATATGCAGGCAGTCATTGAAAAATATACCGCATCAATACAGGAATCTATAGAGATCATAGATAAAGGGCTTGAAGAAGAACTTTCCAAAGCCCTGAATACCTTGGCAGGTAGTTTGGCATCTCTATCAGCAAAATTTGTTGAAGATTACCAACCTCTTACTGATCGCTTAAGGGAAATCGTAAGGTTGCCGGAGAAGATAGATGCTTAAAGGTTGGTCCAGGGGAAATGAAACGGAAAGTGACTGGGTATCAATTTCAGACTTAATGTCTGTATTGATGATCATTTTTCTCTTTATTGCAGTCAGCTATATGCATAATGTGCAGCAAAATCAGCTGAACATCAAAAAGGTGGCTGTTGCGTATCAGGAATTACAAACTGATTTATATATAGAGCTTTGGAATGAATTTAAGGATGATCTTCCGAAATGGCAGGCGGTTCTCGAAAAGGAAACGCTAACGATCAGATTCGAAGAGCCTGAAGTCTTATTTAATGTGGGAAGTTTTGAGTTGTCTGATAAATTTCGGGTCATATTAAACGACTTTTTCCCGCGATATATAAGGATCATTTCTTCAGACAAATACAGAAACAACATAGAAGAAATCAGAATAGAGGGTCATACTTCATCGGAGTGGCGAGGTGAAAATAATGATGTGGAAGCATATTTTAATAACATGAGTCTATCACAAAATAGAACCCGGTCAGTTTTAAAATATTGCATGACATTAATAACGCAACCCGAGACGCAGAAGTGGGCTAGAAAATACATAACAGCAAACGGCCTCTCTTCAAGTCACCTAATTTTTATGGATGAAGGAGTCGAAGATAAGAAAAAATCCAGGAGAGTTGAATTCCGCACAAAAACGAACGCTGAAAAAAAAGTAGTAGAAATTATAGAACGCATGGAAAACATATGAACCTTCCCGATTACAGTCAGTGTGTAGAAATAAATCAACTTTTAATTGCCATGGGAGTAACTCAGATCCCTCTATTGCCTGAAGTCCGTTTTGAAAGAGAGATAGTTACCAGGTTTCAACGAGAATATCTTGATCCCGAAGATGTGAAGATAGGTAAAAAACTGATTGATAGTGTAATACCGGTAACAAAATCAGATATTGCAGGAAAACCAGGTGAACTGCTTGAATACAAAGGAAGGAAAGTCGTCGCTTATATTAGAGATCAAAAGGCAGCAGTTAATTTCTATTATCATTATAGTGGGTATAAATACCATTTATGCAATTGCGTTACTTTGCAGACCATGAGGGACATCGGCAGAGAGCATAGGTATTTGGCAACTCAGAGAAAAGACGGAATGTTTGAGGTGCATGATCTAACGGTTGATCCGATTCAGAGTGGTATAGTAAAAATGGATCTATGCAAAAACTGCGTGGAAATATTGAAACAAAAAGGCATATATTACAATCCGTTCAACTTAGAGGATTATTTTTCTAAATATGATTCATACACCCCTAAAACAATCAGAAAGATTGAGGAAGTTCGGAAGATTCAAACATACTCTCCCAACCAGGATGATTACTCAAGGGAATACAGAAGAGCCTGCAACAATAAATGCCAAGTTTGTCAGGTGGACTGCACTGAATATACGGGCATTCTCCATCTTCACCACATAGATGGCAATCCAGCAAATAATGAGCGTCATAATTTGCAAATTCTTTGCGTTGATTGTCATTCTAAACAGCCCTTACATGGTCACATGTTAAGAAATCCGGAATTTAAAAGACAAATCAACACTATTACACAACTTAGGATAGACCAAGGTATATTAACCGTTTAGCGAAGTTTAAAAGATCATTCCTACAAATTCATCTACATCTTTTTTGGGATCCGTGAGGATTTGCCACTTCCTTCCCATAAATTTTTGAAAATTAATTAATAGAGCGATCCCTGGGGGGTGGTTTATTAATTAATTTTTTGGCTTCACGTCAGTTTAAAATATTCTCCATTTAAAATTATTGACAATCACCCTCTAAAATGTTTTATTTCAATTCGATCAGTGGGGGGATCCAATCTTACCTTAAATTAGTTTTCGAATTTACATCATCTGAAGTTGCTGTATGTATTCTTTTTACATGCAACTATGAACCCAGTGCTGGGTATCATAAAAAATATAAGGAGAAAAAGTATGCTTGAAGTGTGGCACATGTGGATCATAGCTGGCATTGTGCTCTGGATTGTTGAAATCTTTACCCCAGGATTTGTGGTCGGTGTTTTTGCGACTGCTTGCTTTATCGTGGCTCCTTTTGCTGGTTCAGGAGTGTCGTCTAGCATGCAGTTACTGATTTTTGGCATTACCACGGGAGTAATGTTTTTTGGAATAAGACCACTGATACTTAGATATTTTTACAGCAGCGAGGCAAAGATTAAAACCAATGTTGACGCACTTATTGGCAAATCATGCATAGTCTCGGAAGCTATTGACAATGTATCTGATATAGGAAGGGTCAAAATTGGTGGAGAGATTTGGCGTGCTATTACTCAGGATGATTCCAAGGTTGATATAGGGCAGAAGGTAATTATCCGTAAAGTGGAGGGGTGTAGGGTTATAGTCGAGCTAATAAATAAAAACGAAAGGACGCTATCATGATCATGAATATCCCACTGATTATTATTGGTACGCTTGTTGTCTTTATCATCATTTTCGCAGTTAAAGGGTTTAAGATTATTCAACAGTCAGAAACAATGGTCATTGAGCGATTGGGTCGATATAACCGAACCTTGTCATCAGGTATTAATATCATTTGGCCAATTTTTGATTCACCCCGTTCCATCGAGTGGAAATTTATTAAAACCGATGTTGATGGAAAGACTATTGTTCGTAAAGAAACAATAAATCGGATCGATTTACGTGAGACAGTGTATGACTTTCCCAGACAGAATGTCATTACTCGAGACAACGTGGCAATTGATATCAATGCATTACTTTATTTCCAGGTCACAGATCCAAAGCGATGCGTGTATGAAATTGCCAATCTGCCAGATGCTATTGAAAAATTAACTCAAACAACACTTCGTAATGTAATTGGTGAACTTGATCTCGACAATACTCTTACATCACGAGATACAATTAATCAAAAATTACGAGCAATTCTTGACGAGGCAACTGATAAATGGGGAGTTAAGATTAATCGTGTTGAGTTACAGGACATTATACCGCCGGAAGACGTGAAAGTTGCCATGGAAAAGCAAATGAGAGCGGAACGTGACCGCCGCGCGGCCATACTTGAAGCTGAAGGTAAGAAACAAGCAAAGATACTTGAGGCTGAAGGTATTCGGCAATCGGAAATCAATAAAGCTGAAGGACTGAAGCAGGCATTAATTTTAAAAGCAACGGGCGAAGCAGAAGCAAGAATAAAAGTGGCCGAAGCAGAGGCAGACGCAGTTGAAAAGGTCACGAAGGCAATAAAGGAAGCGGGAGGTAATCCCACAACGTATTTGATTGCCTTGAAATACATTGAAACGATGAAAGAAATGGTGAGTGGAAAAGAAAACAAGGTCGTTTATATGCCCTATGAAGCATCAGCTCTTCTCGGTTCTGTTGGAACCTTACGCGATATGTTTGATCAGGGCAAGTAGCTGATTATATGGCTGTTACAGCCTCGTGAAGGATTTATCAAGAAACTATATAAATACTGTTGGATGTCTATATGAACAAAGATTAGGAGGTGTAGCTATGCCGACATATGAAGAACTAAAGGATGAACTGATCAAGATATCTGCAATCCTGGAGAAGTTTCCAGAGCAAGTCAAACCACAAGTCTACGAACTGCTGGTTGACCAATTTCTAGGGAGGGAGGCACCCCCAAATCCAAATCAGAACCCGAAAAGAATACTACAACGCAAAGCTTCCCCAAAGAAGCAAGTTGCGGAGAAGGTTGCCAGAGCGAAGAAAGGTCGCGGGGGAACAGGAAAAGAATCCTACTCGATCGATCGCGATCTGAATCTCAGGGGTGACAAGAGCATACCATCATTCAAGGATTTCTATGCAGAGAAGAAACCGTCATCAGCAAAGCCATTTAATGCTGTTACGGTCTACTACCTGAAAAAGATGCTGGGGATGGACCAAGTCACTCTCAATCACGCTTACACATGCTACGCCGAAGTGGGGAAGAAACCTCCCACGGCATTCAGGCAAAGCTTTATCGACACAAAGAACAAGGAGGGATGGATTGAGTTTGACGAAGCCGGCAATCTAGACATTCCACATCGTGGCATCGTCTTCGTTGAACACGATCTTCCTAAGCCGGATAAACAGAAGAAGGCATGAAACTGAAACTGCGAGATTTCTGTCGAGACACTAGCCTTCTGGCGAAAAGCGAGTTGGAGAAAGTCCGTCTCCTCGCTTTCTTCTACCAGAAGACGAAAGGCGTGACCGAGTTCACCATAGAAGATGTGTTCTCTTGGTTTGAGAGCCTCGATCTTCCACGCCCTAATTCCTCACGACTGCTTTCGAAAATGCGAAAGAGCCGCGTCTTCGTGAAGGGCAAGAAAAGTAATAGCTTTAGGATCCACGCTATTGAGCTTGATGAGCTCCAAGCCACCTATCCTGGTGTACACACAGAATCCGAGGAGGTAATATCGGAAGATACGGTATTGCCTCGACCAGTATATGAGAACTCAAGGGGATTTACAGAATCACTCGCCAAGCAGATCAACGCTTCATACGAGTACAACATCCACGACGGATGTGCAGTGCTGATGCGACGACTACTTGAGGTACTTCTCATTCTTGCGTACGAGCATCTCGGGATTGAGCAAGAGATACAAGACAATAACAATCAGTACCTCCCCCTAGAGGTGATCATCAAAGACGCCAAACAGAACAAGACTCTCAATCTGTCTCGAGATTCTAAGGCAGTCCTTGATGATTTCCGTTTGCTGGGCAACTTCTCCGCTCACAAAATCTACTACAACTGTCGACGTGCGGACTTGAGGCCTATTTTGGCCACTTATCGCGCGACAGTTGAGGAGTTGCTCTACAAGTCTGGAATACGAAAATAGGCCATCCGACAACAGCAGCATACCGAAGATGAATACTCATGATAGAGACTGTTCAAAAAATAATCCAAGCATTCAATAACAGAGAACTTGCTATCTCGATCTGGATTTTTTTTTAATCGTTTTCTGTGTTTCTCATTCCAAAATCAGAAGGTCTTTCTTTAAAGTAATTAAAGCGTTTTTTGCTTGGAAACTTACCGTTTCCTACATACTAATGTTCATATATATCGCATTTATAGTCTGGTTACTAAAATCTCTATCATTATGGAAACCCGATCATATTCCATTAACCGTTTTGTGGTGTATATGTGTAGCGTTTGTAAGGTTATTAGATTTTCAAAAAGCAAACGACCGAAACTTTTTCAAAAAATCACTTAAAGATAATATTAAAGGATTAGTATTTTTAGAATTCTTCGTAAATTTATATGTATTCAAGTTCTGGATAGAGTTTTTACTTGTACCTATATTTACAATAATTGTTGGAATTCAAACAATTGCTGAAAGAGATAAAGAATATGAGATAATAAATAAAATAATAAAATTTATTTTAATGGTATTTGGTTCATTTCTTATATTTTATGTTGCATACAAAATCATTACTGATTTCAAAAATTTTGCATCACTGCAAAATTTAGAGAGTTTTTATATTCCGATATTACTATCTATGCTATTTGTTCCATTTGTTTTTTTTGCTGCTTTATTAGCAGCATATGAAACATTCTTTGTTCGATTACAATTCTTCGTTCCCGAAAAATCAGTTCTTAGATATGCAAAACTAAAATCGATATTTTCAATACGATTCAACTTATGGAAATTAAACAGGTGGTCAGATTATATAAATAGAAACTGGAGATTCCAGAGTAAGCAGGAAGTCAGAGATGCTGTTGCTAGCTTTAAACAGATTTCTGCTATATCAAATCTGAACAATGAAGAAATGATATAATTCAAGAATTCAAAGGATTGCAAGAATGTCGGTGGCATTAACGCGAAAAATTTATTGGAACCACTGCTGATTATTGACGTTATGCTTTAACATAAAAAAATGCCCGGATTTGAAAAATATTCGGGAATATTCATTTGCAAAATCGATCTGCAATTTTACCTCACCGCTTCTTTAAATGCCTTCGCTGCTTTGAACCTGACCAGATGCATCGCCTTGACCGGTATCTCCGCTCCTGTCTTTGGATTTCTCCCTTTCCGCGCTTTGCGCTTCACTGCTTTGAACGTACCAAACCCTGACAGATATACCTCGCCTCTCTTTTTTACAGTATTTTTGATACTGCTCAGAACGATTTCCACCGCTAATACCGCTTCTTTCTTCGTACCGGTTACCTTTGCCACCTCGTTCACCACATCTGATTTCTTCATGATACACCTCCTTGTAAAAAGTTCCTTTCCCTTTATCCATTCCCCTCCATGAGCTTCCGTTTTGCTTCAAGCTGAACGTTAACATACCGTTTCACACTTTCCCTCCGCGCATGGTCCGTTATCATTTGCACCTGATCGAGACTGTACCCCTTCTCGTTGATATACTGTGAACAGGATGAGTGCTTCAGTCCGGAGTACATGTCGATATCCTCCCCGACCTTTTGACAAGCATTGATCCATAGTACCCGCATCGTGCAGTGTGAATAATGCTTCCCTTCGAGTTTCCCGTGACGGTTTACAAAGAAATAGGGACTATCGATATAGATTGGCATCCGATCCATGATCTTTTTGAACTCCGAGTGACAAGGGATCAGATGCTGTCGCTTCGTCTTCGTCTGTTCGATGAGCTGCTTCGCTGAAAAAGTCCTCCGGATCAGGAACGCATCAACGTCCTTGAGATAATCCGTCTTGTACAACGCCATCGCTTCCGAAGGTCTTCTCAAATGGTACTTCAGCCACCAGAAGATTGGCTGGTGCTCCTCGGGGATTGCTCGTATCACTTTCATCTGGCGTTCCTCGGATAGCCATTTCACGATCGGATCAACGATATTGTATTTGCTTTCTTCAGGGAACAATGGGATCGCTGGTATCCGGTTCGATTTGAACGCGTGAACGAGACATCTTCGTAAACAGTACATCACGTTCCGTTTCCCTTTTCCTGTCCGGTTGATGTCGTTCAAGAGCTTGCAGAGGACATCATATTGGATCTCATGGATTTGATACGGATGTTTTTGAAACCAGGGTTCCAGATGGTTCACGATGGAGTTCCTATAATCCTTCGTGGTCGCAGGGGTCAATGTCTTACACGCTTCATCGAACCACTCCCATAGATAGGGGATCACATCGGTCTTCATCCGGCCGGTCCACTTTTCTATCCGGAAAATCCCGGTATCGACCTCGGACCGCATGAGGGAGAGCAACCGTTCTGCCATTTCTCGACCACTCATCCCTGGTATCTCACCGTCCCGGCAAAGGAACCCTTTATACCGGCTGATGGTGTACAGCTTTTTCCGCTCATGCCACGCGACGTAGTAGTATCCACAGGTGTTATGCTGTTGAATGGAACCTTTCATACATATTGGCCCTCCGGTTTTTCGGCGGCTACTCGTATTGGTATTTAAGATCAATAGAAATTCCTTTTCTTTATTTATAATTTTGTAATGTTTGTGTATCTTAGAGTAATCATGGGAATACCCGGTTTGGGGGGCGGGATATCGCTACAAGCTTATTCAGAATGATATCCCGCCTATTTTCCACGAATCAGTATTCGTTTTTCCCTTACCCTTAGTGTCTACTCTTCATCCCCCTGTAAGGCATGAACCGGTAAAGAGGACATTCAGGCCTCTTGCAATCGACATTTCTTTCCGATTGTCGCAGCATACATTCATAGCATTTATTTTGGATGGCCATGAGTTCGTAGGATTCACTATTTGAATAGAGATTAAGGGGTTGCTCACTCTCTTTCGGTACGCGTTTGGCACCTTTTCTTTTTGCTGTCATAATTATTTTCCTTTCGTTATAAAATTTTCGATTGCTTCAGGAACTTCATGTTATAGGGAGGTAGTTTTTCATGATGTACATATCCCATGTTTTTCTTCACCACGTATGAGATAACTCCCGCCTTGTCATAGATCGGTGCGATCACCGACTGTTGGTGTGTCATCGATGACCATACCCTCTCCCATATCGAAGGAGACACGTCATGAAGGCATTTTCCTGATCGATTTCTTCCCTTCATCAGGAGATGGAGATGATGCTGAGGGTAATAAACCAATACTCCCATATGGCAAATCTGGATTTTTTCAGTGATACACAGTCTGATAATGAACGACTTCAGTAACTGTGAGTATTCTCCGCTTTTCAGATTCAGTGTTACGAACCATTCCCACTCCCATGAGTTCAAGAAGCTCTGATATTCTTTCAATTCAATCTGTTTCATTACAATTTACTTCCGTGTGATATATAATCACAATAATATTAATAACTTATAAGATATCTCGTTTAAACACTCCTGTGACATTACGTTGATAAAACAACGCCCATTTGAAACGTATTCAGTTATGGTGCCTATATACCTCTCAAAAACAGATCGGCACCTGTTTTCTGTTCAGATTGAGGTGTAAAGCAATGTTATGGATTGGCTTGTGGTAAAGGTTGGTGCGTATGGTGGGTATCGCGTGTCAACCGGGGTGATATATATGCCTTATATGTGCGGTATCGCGGTATGTGGGTTATCTTTTCCCCGGGTTGACGATTGTGCGTATTTCGTTATCGCATATGTTTCATTCCATCGCCGTGGTAAAAAACCTGTTCATTCTGTGTTTTTTTCTATGTTTTTCTTTTTCTACCCCCTTCTGGATATTCCCGTCTCATTGGGTTCCTATCCTTCGGCATTTTCGTTTTTAAATTACCCTTCTATTCCCGTTATAGTAGAAATATTTTATTTTTTGTGACGGGATTTCCCGTTATGTTTGTTCTGAATCGTCCTTTTCTGGTCGTCTGTTCCTTTCTGTTACCGCTAATATAATCATAAGCTCGTGCGCTGTCAAGTACTCATTTTCATTACCGAAATAATGACAAAACATCGGGTAATTTTTCAAATTGACGAGGTTTTGATGAAAATGGTGGAGATGCGATGAGAACTTTTTTTCACGGGATATGAAAGAAAAAGGGGTCTGATGGATGAGGTCGTTCTGGAGTGGCATCGACAATTTCGCTGACGGTCATCGCGTTATAAGCCTTGGAGTCGGAGGGACTCTCCAGGGGGTCATAATAATGCGTGAACGGGGATATGATGACCTCAACCCTGATCTTATCATTCGCTTCAGCAGTTTTATCCCGGGAACACCTTTATTAAGGTCTTGCAGGGCAAAGGAAGGGATATTTTCTGATAGGGATACTTCGAGGGTTTCTTCCTGAAATGTTGCGTCTCTAAATTTAATCGATCATAAAACATTTCAAGTCGTAATAATCAAAAAATGACAGAACTCTAACTTAACATATGCTACAAGTATATTGGGCAGTTGAGAGAGGGAATATTTGCAGAATATTCCGGGGAGGGTGCTATGTTCAATAATACCGTTATTGTCATCACGGGTGGATCAAGTGGCTTGGGGAAAGCTCTGGCTCAACGATTCATCAAGAAGGGTGCTACTCTTGCCCTTATTGCCAGGGACAAGAAAAAATTGACTATCGTCAGGGAAGAGTTGTCCCCACTCTGCACCGCCGGCCAAAGAGTTGAGATCTTTTCCGGCAATGTTGCTGATTATACAGCAATAAAAGAGACCCTGAACATCATAGCCAATACCATAGGAGAGCCGGATATTCTGCTCAATTGCGCAGGCATTGTCAGAGAAGGTTACTTTGAGAAGCTCCCTCATTCAACATTCCGGGAGCAGATGGATATCAATTATTTCGGAACACTCAACTGCACGAAGGCGGTACTGCCTTACTTCAAGAAGAAAGGCAGGGGCAGAATCGTGAATATAGCTTCCTTGGGTGGCAAAATTGGATCCTTTGGATGCACGGCGTACTGTGCCTCGAAGTTTGCCGTTGTGGGATTGACTGAGGTCCTCCGAATGGAACTCAAGCCATTCCATATAACGATTCACCTTGTATGTCCGGGGGAGTTCGAGTCGCCCATGGTCGAGGAACTCAACACATACCGCACTCCTGAAAATCGAGTGGTCAACAAGACTGTGCCTGTGCTTCCTCTCAATGTTGTTGCGGATGAAGTACTTAAGGGCATCGAAAAAGAACATTATCTCATCATACCCGGATTCATTGCCAGGTTCCTTGAAATGATAAGTAGATGGTTCCCCGCTACGAGCCGTTTAATCATCGATTATCAGATACGCAGAGTCTATCAGGGGCCTACGTGATCAGAGTGCACGACCGCCTGCCAACATTGTATGGAAATATAATAGCAGATTTAAAATCGTAATTCTTAATTTCAGGTGGAAATTGTTGCTCAAGCTAGGGCAGACAAGTCCTTCCTGAAGTCGCTTATTATGGACTTTCTTGATTTACGAGAGTTTCATGATGAAACACTTGATAAGTATTGGAATGGACTGCAGCAATTTCGGGAACTGCAGCTTTTGAGATTTGTTAAATCTTATACTTAGTGTGGTGTGATAAGGAGGTAGGCTTCGTTGTTCGGATAATAGCGTTCAGGATTTCCAAAAGCATCTTCGGTCAATTTGTATGTTGATCTATATTCAAAGGCACCATCCTTAAATACACCCGCTACACTAGAGAAGGTTTCGATGGTGATTCCATTAATGTGGAACGAGCCCACGCTCTTAGTGGGATCCTTTGCATAGGTTGAACCGTAAATCCATTTTTCGGTATACGGATTGAATTGGCCGGCCACATAGTCCTTGCCGTTTATACTATCAAAGTAAATGCCGTCAAGGTTGATCCCATCGAGTGAAACGAACATATCAGGAATTCTGATGAGTACGCCCGTCTTGCCACGGATTGAGTAGTAAGGATTGGCCGTTGATGCATCAGCTGTCATAACGTCAATTCTCAAACAGTTGGCCCCTCGCCCAACATATGCCATGCCCAAAGTAGCTAGTTGTGCATCTGAATATGTGGAAGCCGCCTGAAGATGGGCTGACGTAACAGTTGTGCCATATGCCCACACCGGATTTCCCGCAGCAGACACGTAAACGTTCTTGAGTTCAATGGGCCCTATGTTAATGTAACCTGCGCCGTAACCTATGTTATGATTGGATACTGTAATTGTTCCAATATCCGTATCTCCGTATGTAAAATTGGCGATTGACATATCCATGTTGAAGTTATGCATACAGATACTAATACCGACCTGACCTGTTACTTCTGCGAGCTCGTTGTCACTAATTGACATCATTGCCGCCATCGCTGAAAACGGAAACAAGAGAAGTAATAGTACTATGAGTACTTTTTTCTTCATAAGCTTTATATCTTTTTAACGTTAAGACTTAATGGAAACCCCCCCTATGCTTTATGCATACAATAACTACAACAATAAATTCAATAAAAAATAATGAAGAAATCTTTTTTTCATTAATCTCTTAAACATTTGATCCAACATACTCAATTATTCTAATAGAAGGATTACCAACAGAAATCGATAATACTGTATGCAGATGCTTTAAAAGACTTGTAGGTGAAAGCCGAATATTCCATGGAATTTCAATATAATAGGTGAAAATAATAAATATACTACAGGAAATCATTAGGTTAAAGTAGGTTAAAGGAAGGTTAAAAAAATATATTCGATAAAATGCAAAAATGACGAATAAACTGGCGGAAGTGCATGGGAATCGAACCCACCTGGGACGGTTTTAGCGCCCCACACCGGATTTGAAGTCCGGGAGGCCCACCAGTGACC
>JAFGEC010000085.1 GCA_016931775.1 Candidatus Zhuqueibacterota bacterium
AAAAATCTCCGCTTTGATTCAGGCAAAGTCTTTAGGCAAGCTTGAGACTCCACTCGCAACATTATCCGGTGTGCCAAAGCAATTGGTCGATATTGTCAACAAGGCGATGGCCACTGACAAACAACAAAGATATCATACAGCTGAAGAAATGGGAAAAGAATTAGAAAACTTTATTCGTGATCGGTCGTCTCAACAGGCATATACACATTTGCAGCAACTTGTCAGGAAATTCTGGTCATAAATACGGAGTGCCTATTATGGGTTTAAAAGATAAAGTAAAAGGAATATGGAAAAGGGTGTCCGATCTTGAAGATGAGACGGATTCAACAGATTCACCGTCTAAAAATAAGAAGAGGATACCTTACAAGGATATTTCACAAAAGCTGAAAGAAGTAATGAAACAAAATGTTGATGTTGTCGGCAGGAAAATAATCATTCCTGCTTATTACACCATATATTTAAATGAAACGGACCGGAAACTGCGAATCGAGGTTGAGGATGTGCTTTGTGAGGAGTTAAAGGAGGAATTGTACCACGAAATGCGCAAGATCAATCCTGAACAGAATAAACGCGAATTGCTTATTACAGTTCAAACTGATTCAACGCTTCCAGATGGGCAGTTTCGAATTGAACATCATATAAAAAAACCGGAAGCAAGTGAAAAAATTATAAAAGAACAAAATTTCGAACAGGCATCAGGGCCAGAGAACGAAGGTGACTATCAGCAAACTGTCGTGGAACAAACTCCGGCGCAAACACCGGATGACGAGCAGAAAACTGTTGTACAAAAAGTCGGAACAAATGTCCTTTACAGACTTTTGGTTGATTCCGGTGAGGAAAAACGAGAAATCGAGATTACAAAAGAAACCACAACCATTGGACGCGGCACCAAAGATGATATATGCTTGCAGAGCCCGGATTATTCAATCTCCAGGTCACATGCAATAATTACCCTGCATGCGGATATCCTGAATATCAGAGCCCAGGGTATCAATGGTACATTATTAAATGGTCAAGAGCTGGAATTGAATAGAGAAACGAGAATATCAGCGGGAGATGAAATTACAATACTGAATTATCGAATAAAAATTCTTTAGTAAAAAAAGATAATCAGGATTTTTTAAATTGAGATTAATTATAAATTTGGAATACCATGCGTATAATAAATGTCATTGACTCCGCTATAAAAAATGTGATTTATTCCATGTTCTGGTGGTTTATCGATCCCCTGGAATTTGAAAGACTCTGCTCTCAATTGATTGACGTCCTTGAGCGCCATCTCGACGCAAATGATCCGGAGAGACTGGTTGCGCCCGATCATTTCCAGGTATTCGTTAACAACGCGGTCTTTATAAAACACGCACATTCCATAAAAAAACTGGAGGTTTCTGTTCGGGACAGGTTGCAGAAATATGTGGCAAATAAAGATTACGAACTCGCACAACCCAAAATAGATATTCAGATCATTTCATCGGCCACGGTTTCCAAAAGAAAGGCAGACATCCATTGCTGGTTTTCTTTTGAAGAGGATGAAGGTTTAGAGAGTAACAGCCCCAAAAAGTTCACCCTCAAGGTTATATCGGGTGAAGGTAAAGGTTTGTCATGGATTTTACAGCCCGGGAACACATATAGCATAGGCCGCCTTTCCACCTGCGATATTTGTCTGCCATTCAAAAATATTTCCAAAAAACAGGTGTTGCTAAATTTTCAATCGGAAGAAAAAATCAATATTATCGATGAAAAAAGTACAAACGGTACGTTTATAAATGATGAAAAAGAGCCCTGTAAGGGCAAGCGAAACTTACGCCTGACCGATAACATTAGATTTTGCAGGCTTGATCCGATTATACTCACCCTTACTGCAGAGTAAAAGATGCTTCTCGTGCTCATCATTTTAAAATTTCTCGTTATCGCAATTTTGGCTGTTTTTATGCTGAGATTTTTTTTTACCGCGATAAAAAGTTTGCGTGGTATTTTTTCTTTCACCCGCTGCCGGGAGATATCAGTCGTTTTATGGGTATTTTTTTTCGCCTTCGTCACATTACTTGCTTACCAAAGCTACTGGCAGATTTTCACAAAGAATGAATATTTCCTTGAAACAAAAAAGCTGCATGATCCCCGGCCCTGGATCCTTGAAGTCACGACGACAAAGGGAAAAATTTATGATCGCCAGCATAATGACAGTCTATTATTGGCAGGTTATACGCACTCTGCTGAAAATTTATTACCCAGACGATATTATCCTTTAGGTGAAGCCACTTCTCACTTGATCGGTTATTCTGACGTGGAACGCGGCAAAGCAGGACTGGAAAAATTTTATTTCACCAGATTGATGGGTTTGAGTCGCTTTAATGAAGCGGAAGAAAATAATTATATTAATAATAAGTATTTTCGCATCAAACCCATCGGCAATGACATCAAACTGACCATAGATTATGAATTGCAAAAATGTGCTTATGAAGCCTTTGGGGATAACAAAGGCGCTGTTGTCGCCATCGAACCTGCCACGGGAGACATCCTTGTTTTGGTGAGTGCTCCAAGCTATCATCCTGATTCCGTATCGGTGGATGAAGCATGGGCGCGAATTGTACAGGATGAAGAAAATCAGCGACTCTATAATCGCGCGCTATGGGGCCGCTATGCGCCCGGTTCAACTTTTAAACCGATTGTGGCAGCGGCGGCTGTGGAAAAAGGACTGGATCCTGTTTGGGAAATCGGGGCAAACGGCTATCTGCCGCCCGGTATTAGACGAAAACGGGTTTTTGATTTCGAAAGAGCGAGTTATGGAAGAAGTGGACGTGTGTGGCGAGGCCATGGAAAGTTAAACCTTACCCGGGCGCTGGTAAAATCCTGCAATTCATATTATGCCAAATTAGGTGTTACTGTTGGCGATTCTTTAATGCATGATATCGCTTTTCGTTTTGGTTTTAATCAACCAATAGAATGGAATATTTCACGTCGGGAATTTTTGGATGGAATTGTTGCCTTTGAAAGCTCGTTTCCACCGACAGAAAATGCGCATGAATTGGCCTGGTCATGTATAGGGCAGGAGAAAGTATTGGCGACGCCTTTGCAAATGGCGATGGTAGCCGGTACAATCGCCAATAATGGTGTTTTGATGAAGCCGAAACTTGAGCTCGATGAAAAACCGCAAATATGGCGTCGGGTAATATCCGAAGAGACGGCAATAAAGATCCAAAAAATGATGCGAGAAGTCGTATGGGCGAGCGGCGGAACAGCATGGCGTTTGCGCATGAATGAGGTAGAAGTGGCGGGAAAGACCGGAACGTCGGAAATCACGCAAGTTTTTAAAAATAAAGATGGTTCAACGGAAAAGAAAATCATTAATAATGCTTTATTTATATCTTTTGCTCCGGTAAAGAATCCCCAAATAGCAATTGCCGTCATCGCGGAAGGTGCCGGATATGGCGGCGCGGCTGCAGCTCCTGTTGCAAAAGAAGTCTATTTAAAAGCACATGAATTAGGCTATTTTAAAAATGACGAAAGCGAACAAGTCACAAGCAAAAAATAAAGCTTTGTTTGGTATCATCGCAGCCATTATTATGACGATTATCGGCATGCTGTCGGTTTATATCGCAGGTAATGCCAGAGGGTATGATCCCAGTCTCCCAGTGCTTTTGCGGAATGCGCTTTTAATGTGTGTCTTTTTGATTGTCTATTTTATATTAAAACCGGCATATAAAGGTAATTTCACCATGCTTGTGGTCGTTGTTTTCCTGACCGGTCTCGGTTTTTTAGTGCAATACAGGATCAGTTCTGCAATTAATGTGGGTTTTCAAGAGACGCTCGTCAGGCAATATTCTGCAGCCGTACTCAAAAAAATGCAAACAGATTCATTAACCGCTTTAACAACAAAAACAGACACAGCGGTAAAAACACCGGCTCTGGAAAGAAGCTTCGAATCAATACAAAAAGAGACAAAACAGTTTTTACGGCTCGAAAAGTTCAAACCCAATCAATTAATTTTCGAATTTTTTGAAAATGTCCCGGGATGGACCAGAGTCATTATTTCCTATCTTTTTTCATTATTTTTCATCGTGTATCTGGTCAAAAAATGCTCAAGTGACAGATTTATGGATTCTTTGTCAAAGCCGTTTTTCTGGGTTACATTGACTATCCTGTTACTTACCGTGTTTGTGGCGCTGAGTGAAGTGAAAACACGCGGGAGATTTGTTTATCAAATGACGCCGTGGGAAGCATTCAAAATCACAATTATTATCTTTTTAGCAGGATTTTTTGCCAAATACAAGGAAGACTTTACACGAAAAAGGCCTAAAATCAGGGGACAAAGAATTAAACGAATGCTGATACCGTGGGGTCCTTTTATTCTCATTTGGCTTGTCCCTCAGTTATTATTCGTGTTACTCAAAGATTTCGGGCAGGTCATTATTTATGGTGGGTTGGTGGTTGTAATGATTTTTGTCATTACAAAAAAATACATGTATTTATTTGGCGGCGTTGCAGTAACAGTATTCGCTTCAAAATTAATACTCTTATCCGAAAGCTTTCTTCCGCCTCATGTTCTGCAGCGCTTCAGAATATGGTCCGATATCTGGAGTCCACCCCACAATGAAGTATGGTGGAATAATGTATATCAAATCATGAATTCCTTTTTTGCTTTAAATGCCGGCGGCCTGACAGGTTCGGGCCTGGGTTTGGGCTACCCGACAAATATACCTTTGGTTGTCTCTGACTTTGTCTATTCTGCAATCGGGGAAGAAATGGGATTTCTTGGGGCAGCTGTACTTGTATTCGCATATTTTGTACTGTTTTTGCTGGGCATGCGCATTGTTGTGGAAACACAGGATGATTTTGAAAAACTCCTGGCTGTGGGTTTCACCACAATCCTCGCCATTCAGGTTTTTGTAAACATTGGCGGAGTGATCAAGCTTATTCCCCTAACGGGTATCACTCTGCCTTTTATCAGTCGCGGTGGATTCTCGTTTATCATAACATTCATCATCATTGGATTCCTCATGGGAATTGACCACAGAAATGGAAAAAGGACGAATTATCCATGAATATGACGATAAAAACGGCCAGTATAACCGACAAAGGCTTAAATCCTAAATACACGGTCAATGAAGATAGTCACATGATTTTGGAAAAGGAGCGGATATATGCTGTCGCCGATGGTGTCGGAGGCGCTTTTGCCGGTGATGTTGCAAGCCGTTCGGCATTAAATATTATCAATAAAGGAATAAAGAAATATTCGAAAAAATCAACTGACGATAAAATTGATTTTCTAAAAAAACTGATCAAAGCCGGTAATGATGCTGTGTACCAAATGGGCAAGAAAAAAAACAAACAAATGGCCTCCACAATTGCAATCATGTCAGTGGAGGAAAACTATGCTGTTTTAGGCCATGTTGGAGACAGCAGAATATACGTTGCCCGAAATGGAAGGATACTCCAGTTGACCAAGGATCATTCAAAATTACAGGAATTACTGGACCAAAATCCTCATTTATCAATTACACGGGAAAAATATCATGACGGACATGTCATTACACGAGCACTGGGTGTTCAACGGGATGTCAAGCCTGACATTCAAAAGGTTATTTTGAAACATGACGATGTATTTATTTTATGTACAGATGGGATTTACAGTCACAATTCCAACGATGAAATTCTTGACAATGTTAACAGAAATAAAAACGATTTAAAGATCGTGTGTGAAACTCTAAAAAAGAACTGCTATATGAGAGGAGCAAAAGACAATTTAACAGCAGTCGTTTTAAGAATAGAAAAAACACAAAATATAGAGACAAAAACAATAGTCATTAAAGTGAAATAAACTGCAGTGACGGGAAATAATTTCGATTTTATACATTAAATGAGCTTGACAATCAAGCGCTGCCCCGGATGAATCCTTGAGTTTTGTAACTGATTCCACCTTTTTAAATTCGCCACGGTTGTATGATATCTCCTTGCCAATTGCCATAAGGAATCCCCTCTTTGCGTTTTATGCATCGTGATCTTGTTCGCAGGCTTGTAAATAACGACTTTATCACCCTTTTGCAACCGATCAGTCTGCAGCCAGGGATTCGCGGCTTGAAGGTCTTCAATCGTTACTGCATAATATTGTGCCAATATGTTGATTGAAAAAAAATCTCGCTCAACAGTATATTCAAACTTTATTTGATTCATTTTCAAACTTTGTGTCGAATCACCGGATACCGTCAGGTTATCTGTTGTTGTTTTTTGAGATTCTTCGACAACGGTAACGGTTGCTATTCTGAGCAACTGGCCAATCCTGATCCACCGTGTGCTTCCAAGATTATTTTCGGTTTTGATGGCGTTGATTGTTGTGCCGAATTTCTTGGCAATTTTATATAATGAATCGCCCTTCCTCACGCGATAGGTCGTATACGTAAACTCGATTTGTTCAGGTGGATTTATTTTGTATTGCTCAAGGAAATGTTCTTTTACACCGACAGGAACTCTAATGATGTATTTTCCGCTTGGTGCAATATTGTCAATTAACGCTGGATTATAATTTTTTATGACCTTTGGGGATACATTAGCCAGTGCGGCAATTTGTTCGAGTGAAAAAGTGGCTTCCAACTCGATGTTTTCATAATCCATGGGGACAAACATTTCAGGTAAATTCAGATCGTATTCTTTAGGATTTGCTAATATGTGTAAAATTGCATAGAACCTGGGAACAAAATTCAAAGTTTCTTTTGAAAGACTCTCGAGGTCCCAATAGTTTGATGTTCTTTCGAGCCGCATTGCCCGTTTTATCTTGGAGGTACCACAGTTGTATGCCGCCAGGGCGAGATCCCAATTTTGAAATTCCCCGTAAAGGAACCGCAAAAATTCCGCGGCTGCAATTGTAGATTTTTCCGGATCTCTTCTTTCATCAATCCATCTATTATATTTTAAACCGTACTCGGAGGCTGTAGCCGGCATAAGCTGCCATAATCCGGTGGCTCCTGCTCTGGACCCGCTTTCCGGTATAAAACCACTCTCCAAAAGAGGCAAAAAGGTGAGAAACTGTGGTAAATTGTAATCATCAAAGATTGTGCTGATCATCGGCATATATCTGCCGGACCGTTTGTACCTTTGAACCAAATCCATTTTTTTGCCTGGGTGCAGGTAATTACGAATCTTTGCTGTAATTCTATCGTTAATGGGGATATCAAAATTTTCGAAAGGATCGATTTCAGGAGTGACAACAGCTATGTTTGAGCCTTTCTCAAGTGTTAACAAATCCCATGGTACAATCATAGCGATGTAAGTAAAAACACAACCAATCAACATACCTGAAAGGAAAATGATCAATTTCTGCATTTTGAAATAAAGGTGTTTTATAAACTCTCTGTTCATTGTATAATTCCGTTCCTGTGATTTTTATATCGCCAAACGTAAACTCTGCGATGATCTCATACCAGCGATCTATCGAAAACTGAGATGTCATGATCGACGATTTGCTATCATATCTGTCTTCTCATATTTCCAATAGTAATAATTTACATTGTTGATCTATTGGATGCAAGTCAAAATCATCGATGATGACGGTATTTTGCAAGTCAAAAATCGAAATGAGTGACAATATAAAAAGAAAAATTTAGCGCAGATAAGTGGCGAGTTAAAAAAATCCCATATTGGTTTCATCAAAACCTCTCCCCAGGCGGCAAATAGGTGGCACCTTCTGTCAGAGACAATTTTGCACAATTACGGACATCTACGTTTTTTGAAAAAGCCAATTTTTGTCAAAGCTTTTGCTGCAACATCACCGGAATGACAGGTAAATCACTCATACTGCTATGGTTAAAAACTAAGAATTTAACACAACTCCGGATTTATGACTCCCTCTATTGTCTACTCCGCGCCCTTTGCGCTCTCTGCGAACTCCGATTAAAATCTTGTACTCCTGACTCAACAACATCCAAATTATCTATTTTACAGAAACTAAAAATGTGAAAAAAATTGAAAATTTCCCAGAATCTCTGTTTTCCCAATATCGTTAACAAACTTTTGAATTGTTTTTCTTTTTGAACAACATTCATGAAGGTACATTATACTATTTTTTTATAATTAAAAAAACGGTTTAACCGGTTATTGGTACCACTGCCAGAGGCAGTGGTTTAAGATACAAATAAAATCCCTGGATGGATATTTTTCACATCGTATAAATCATTACACAAAACTGCTGGCTTTTCAAATGAACATCGCTTATATTAAAAAGAGCAAAACAACAAGGAGGTTCAATGATAATTTTGGATAAAGCAATAACAATTTTCGAGAGAAAATAATCACCATTACGAATAAATGGATCAAAAGAACAAATTATGAAATTTGAACATAAAAACCTTGCAGAAGGACGCTGGGCCAAGATGTCACTGGCTGAGCAGATGGCGAATATTGGAAGTGAGATCAGCCGGGCACTGAATTGGAAAAGAAAAAACAATGAACAATATTGTAAAAAATCAGTCACGAGAGCTTTGGAGCTCATTTATCTGACGATTGATTGCGTAACCGTAAAATCTCACCTGAAAGAGCTCACAAGATTAAGAGAAGTGATTGTGGATTATTTTTACGGCCGCAACGAATACTCTTCCTCTGAAGAATTGTGGGAAAAATATTTTTATCACTTTAATCTGGTTGCCAGGAGAGGTTCCGGTTACAAGGCTCTCGGATATAAAATTGAGGAATAAGGAGATAAATTGCTTTTGAAGTGAGGGTATTCGCGCCATTCTTAACAATTTTTTTAAATATGTGTCTCGATCGTATCTGAGTAAAGATCTGTCCCTAAATGTATCCCCTAAAATAGTATTCATTAAAATAAACCTGGCGAAACCAGTAACCTGACTTTTACGCTTCAGTATGATTTTTAGCCTCGCGCAGAGATACTATGTTCATCTATATCTATTCTTTCAAAATTTAACCCGCTATAAAGCTTTATATTTAACGAGAGATCGCCAAGCATGCAGAGGATTCGCAGAGAAAAACTCAAACTATGGAAATATTTGATGTTTTGATGAACTTTATTGACCGCGAAATTCTCGATGCTGAATAATGCTGATGTTATTGTTAATATTAAACTTGAGAAATCGTTGGATACTATAAAATAACCAAGATTGCTTGAATAATATCATGATAATGAACTCGTAATTATTTTCTCTGCGACCTCGGCGGTCTCTGCGTTGATTAAAATGAATAAAAGAAAAAAATACACTTTGAATTCTTATGGATTGAATAAAACTTCCTTTAATAAGATACGAGGCAAAGTGATTTCAGCCAGGCAATTTGTGTTAAAGTGTCGGTTATTTCAAATATTCAAGTCCGTCGTTTCATCCAACAGAGCTATGGGCACGGGTGAGATTGAATTTTTCAAGCATACAAAAAACGGCCTTTTGGTTCCGTGATTCCTGCGTCGAGTTCTTTTGCCGTTTCTATCCACTCTTTAATTATCAACTCCGGTAGAGCGGCGGTACCGGCATTGCCACCATATAAGGCCGAATAGGAGTTGGGTACCCTCATTTTCAATATCAGCACAAAAGCATTATATAGCTTTCTTTTATGAATAACTATTGTATCGACCCACTAATAATAAACGTCGCCGCAAAGGCTAAAATAGCATAAAGCTCGGGAAAAACGGCCAGCACCATTGTTTTTCCAAAAACGTCATGACCCGAACCGATCCCTGCAATGCCGTTCGCACAGACACTGCCCTGTTTAATACCGGATACCAGGCCGACAAGTCCGAGTGTCAATCCTGCTGCAAATATGGCAAGACCCTGTCCGAGCGTCATGGCTGCAACGTATTCCTGGGTCATGATATTATTCATAATAAAGAAACCGCCGAAACCATAAAGTCCCTGCGTACCGGGAAGGGCACTCAACAGCATATAGTTACCGAATGCTTCACTGTTCTTTTTAAGAGCACCGATTGTCGCATTTCCTCCCATCGTTACCCCGACCGCACTGCCAAATCCGGAAAGGGTAATCATCATGGCCAATCCAATATATGCCAGAATAACCGCCAATGTCATAATAATTCATCTCCTTTATTTATTTGTAAATGGTTCATATTTTTTCCCGCCTCCGGTAAAACCGGCATTTTTATAAAATTCAACAAATGTCAACCTCATGGGATGAACGAAAGCGCCCAGAGAGGCAATAGCAATATTCAGCGTGTGACCCAGTATCAGGAAAACGGCAAATAAAACATGTCCGATCACAGGCCCGATTTCCAGTATACTCATACCGATGCTGTTGATGACATACCCGAGAATGGCACTGGACAGCCCTAAAGCAAACAAGCGAATATATGATAAAAGATCTCCGAATATTCCCGTAACCGTTGAATAAACATCCCACAGGCCTTTGCCGATCCGGACAAAAACGTTCGCTTCAGGATCGTTAAAAAACAATATGGGTACGGCCGATATCAGCAATAATATTTTAATATATCCGGCATAGCCTTCACCGATCACATTCAACTTGTTCAGCGCGACAATTACGGTCGTACCCAAAATGAGCCCAAACCATCCCCAGGTGCCGATAGAATAGGCAAAACCAAACTGCCTGATCCGGTTAAAGGCTTTAACACCTATTCCAAAAATAATCTGGAACAATCCCATTCCCAGGGCCAGATAAAACATTTTATCCGGACTCAACAACAGGTCCTTGAAACCACCGGTCCAGCTGAAATCACTTTTAATCAGATCCATTCCGAACAGGGTTCCCGAAACGGCACCAAAAATAAAAGTACCGATTCCCAGGAATTGCCCCAGAGTCAATATGGGTCTTAATTTCTCAGACACTTTTGATTTAAAAAGCGTTGCGACAAGAAGATACAGCAATCCGTATCCCGCATCTCCCAGGCAGAATCCAAAAAACATCATAAAAAACGGCGCCACAAACGGGACCAGATCCAATTCCCTGTATTCGGGTAAAGAGTATAAATCGCATATAGGTTCAACCAGGCGTGAAAATCTGGAATTCTTTAACAGGATAGGGACTTTGTCTTTCGGCGTCGGCTTTTCTTCAAAATATAAATAGTTATTCGAGCTTAGAAAATTTTCCAGTTTCGGCTTTTTAGAATCCGGAACCCATCCTTCCAATACTTTAACTTTCTCTCCTGATTGAAGCGGCGTATTCAACAAGATCCGCTCAAATAAAAGTTCGTTCTCCACCTTTTTGCGGATCTTTTCAAGACCGGCGAGGTTTCCGGAAGCTATTTTATCCAGTTCAGCCTCACCCTTCCCGATTAAATCAGCGAGTTCCTTTTCGGTTTCCCGTAATTCATTCAAAGATTTCTCCGGAGGATGAATTTCTTCCGCATCGATTTTGACATCCTTTTCCTGGTCCGGTCCTTGAATAATAACAAAATTTGCGACGGATTTATCCCGGCTGATTAAAAAGATATCATATTCTTTTTCCCACTCCTGCATGTAATGTCTCGAGGCACAGGTGAAAAACCGGATTTTATAGCCGCACTCTTTCAAATTTAAAAGGGTTAGGGTGTTATAATTCCCCCAGGGTTCGGCATAACCCATCTGTTTTTGAACGGTCGCCAGTTGTTGCTTTAAATTTTCAAGTTTTTCTTTCAGCCGGTTTACTTCATCCAGCACGAGCAGGCCATCCGTATCGTCCTCGGCATCATTTTTAGCTTCTAGTCTCCTGGACTGCAGATATTTTATTGTCTCCTGCAGCTCATTCGAAAGCAATATCTTTTGGTGGACCGATTCAAGGGTTTTTTCCTTTTTTTCAACGATATGAATCACACCCAGCTTTTGCAAATCCTTTAAAAAGGCGGCATATTCCTTATGATAAACCAGAAAGGTATATTTTAACATGGGTACGATCAAAATGCTTCTTCCATTTTTAATTGACGGTTTTTGACGATTTTCTGCGAAGCCTTTGAAAGGTTTTCTTCATCCTCTAAAAAGCCCTTTATCTTCCTGATGGCGGATTGATATTCCGGTATTTGCACCTTTTCGTATAAATTGACCTTCTGGGTTGTTTTCTTTCTCGCATAATCCAGCAATGCCATTTTTCGTGCAAATATTTCTCTTTTAACGACGATCTCTTTTAAATCTTTAACAATGGAAATACCATCCATAAACCATAACGGTGCATTAAACATACTGAATTCACTCAAGACAAAAGAGATATCCTTCAAAACAGGTGTTTTTACGCCGGCGATTTTTTTAACATCGAGAATCAAATCCTGTATTTTTACGAGCCCTTGATCGTACTCCGACCAAAGTTTGGCCGAATCCTCAAGCCGTGATAATTTTGTCTTTATTAATTCATCGACCTCTTCAGTCTTTTTGCGGGCAATTTTCACCTCAACTCTTAAAGCGGCTTCCTTATTCTTAAGTGTCGGTAATGCATTTACACGTATTTTAAGCTGCTTTTCAAGCGACTGCAAGGATGTTTTATTATATTGAAATTTGATTGCCATACACTAAAAATCATTCATTGGTTTCTACAGGCTCGTGTTTTTCGGATTCCACCCAGTATTGATCCATCAACTCTTTCTTTATTCCGACCTCGGATCGGCTAAAGTGTTTGCCGAACAATTTCCATGCCGTGTCCAGCATGAGGTCGATATCGATGTTCACATCGATGGCAAGAAGATATTCGGAATAATCCTTTGCAAATTCCAGTGTCCGTTTGTCATAATCGGTCAGGTCGAATCCGTTTTCCATTTTTGTTTTTGCATTCATGGCATCTGCATAAAGCCTGACTGCGGCGTTCATCACTTTTGAATGGTCTTTTCTGGTTTTCTTGCTGATCACCAGCTGTTTAAGCCTTGATAAACTGCGGAACGGATCGACAATGACCTTGCCGATATCGGTATCTTTTCTCAGGAATAATTGGCCTTCGGTGATATAACCTGTATTATCCGGAATGGCGTGTGTAATATCTCCACCGGAAAGCGTCGTGACGGCAATAATGGTAATAGACCCGCCTGTCGGCAACTGCACGGCCTTTTCATAAATTCTGGCCAAATCGCTGTACAATGATCCCGGCATACTGTCCTTTGACGGAATCTGGTCCATCCTGTTCGACACGATA
>JAFGEC010000595.1 GCA_016931775.1 Candidatus Zhuqueibacterota bacterium
CTTTTCCACCTTTGGTACCATCTGACCAGTCGTAGACATACGTCCATTCACCCGGTTCATCCGGTATAAACCGTATTTTCCATATATTCCCGCCGGAATTTCCCTTGCCATCGCCATCATAAAATCCAAAAAAATCATATATTCGGCCTGAAGGCGCCTGGTATTGAACGTTCAGCGTGACATCCTTAAAATTATTACTGTAAACTTTATTATTGGTGATTTCACGCTCAAAAAGCCGGTAAAGCGGAATGGTGGCCGATTGGCAGAATAACGTGCTATACAACGTAAAGTTCAATAAAACCGTTCTAAAGGAGATGGACGGCATCATGGCGAATATCCTTTTGTTATTGCATCATTTCGTCATTTTTTTTATTGTCGTCGCGTATTATCCGGGCTGCAATAAATGTCCACCCGTAAAATCCTTTTTATAGGAAAAACTGTGATTTTAATCAATTCGGATACCAGCAACCACTCTAAAATAAAATAATTTTTTCAAAAACAAAATCAAAAAATATGTTTTCTGAATTTTCCCCCGAACTTTATTCGAGTCAAACAAATGGTTATTGATATCGCACCGGGAAGATTTAAGTTTTGGCCCCCGGAACGTAAACAAAGAAGGGCGGGTGGTAAAAAATGCCGGGGAGCCCCGGCATTTAAGGACGAGCTCACAAATTACTTTATCAGAGTCAGTTTTTGCCGCGAGTGGTATCGCTTCCCCGCCATATCCGCAGAAAAAACGATAAAATAGATTCCGGATGCCACATCCCGGCCTGAATCATCAAAACTATCCCATACGACCTGATGGTCCCCTCTGCCGAGGTGTCCTTTGTGTAAATGGCGAACAATACGTCCCTGCACGTCAAAAACATCCATTTCAACATAAGCGGGCTGTTCAAGTTGAAATCCAATGCGGGTAGAGCTATTGAAAGGATTGGGATAGTTGGGAGCAAGGTTCAGCATCTTTTCTGAAAACCGGGCCGTGGCCATAACCTGGGTTTCGGTGACGAATTTTTTCAAAACATACAGTTCTCCGGACTGATACTTGTCCGAACCGGCCTCAAATTCGGTGTAAAAGGGCCCGATTTCTTCTCCAGTTGACGGCCGGTAAATGTGAAAATACATTGTTTCACCCGGCAAAAATCCGTCTTTTTCCGGTGTCGCCGGATCGTCTCCGCGTACGGTGAAAGAAAAAATCCGAGATGCCGTAAATCTCGTCATACCGCAGATTTCACCCTCACTTGTGAACACACCGATAAAATCTCCGGATTGAATCTCCGGCGAGTTGATAAAAAAATCACCGGCCAGTTTGATGCTGGTTATATCGGCAAGATGTTTTTTGCCGTTCCAGGATGAGGGCAGTTGCGGAATTTCACGCCAAAATACACCGTTCATGCCTGCCAATAAAAGAGTATCGCCGGCCGTTACGCTGACATCACGCGTCCAGTAGTTTTTGCTGTCCAGGCCCTCATTGATGGGCACAAGCGTGATTCCCAGGTCCCAGGACACACATACACCTGAATTGACTAAGGCAAAGTACAGATTATCGTGGCTGTCGATGGCGAGTTCAAGCGTATTAAATGAACGGTCGTTCTGAAGTTTCGACCAGCTTTGTCCATCATTTAACGATAAATAGACCGATTGCTGGTTGACCCATGTATATAAAATATTGGATTTTGTATGTGCCAGATGTGAAACATTCAACAGATCGAGGCCATCCGTGAAAATAATCCATTCTGTTCGTTCGGGATTGGATTTGAGGATTCCGCTGTTATACAGGGTTGCAACAATACTGTTGTCGGCCAGAACGAAAATGTCGAAAATCATAACATCGGTATCGGGTCTAGAGTAGAGCTCCGACCAGCTCTCGCCCTGATTTTCAGAACGCAGGATTTGATTTTTATTGGTTCCCATCAACAATGCCCCATCGGAATCTGAGACCATGGAAAGCGGATAACCAATGTTTTCATCGATGGGCAGCTCCTGCCAGCTCGCTCCACGGTCAACGGAACGGAGAATTGAAAAAGAATAGCCGTTATTGGTGTAAAGATTTCCGGTTGTTTGTTCGTAATAAACGGCCAGCCGGTCGTAGACCGGACCTTCCGGTGAACTTTGCCAGCTTTCTCCAAAATTATTGGAGGTAAAAATACCATTCGTTGTTGTTGTGAGCAACAATTCAGAAAAACCCATAGAATAAATCCCGGTCACATCCAGATCATCGAGTCCTTTGTCGCTCGGTACCCATGTAAAGCCGTCGTCCAGTGAGCGGTAAAGACCGCGACCGACCGTCCCCAGGTAAAGGGTACCGTTCTCCGAACCCCTGAGATTGGCGATAATAAACGGTTCTTGCCAGTGAAATATCTCTGTCCACCCATCGGTTCCGGCCATTGCGTTAAAGACGTATCCCCAAAAAGTGCCCGTCCAGATCGTACCGTTCTGATCTTCAAACAGGGTTTCCGTGTTATAATCCCTCAACATATTATTAAATTCATTCCAGCTGTCACCACCGTCTTCGGAACGGAACACGCCGTATCCATGAGTGGCAACCCACACCCGACCGTCGCGGTCGACCAGAATATCCGTAATTTGAAGGTAATTCTCAGAAACATTCAATTTTTCCCATTCGGAACCGCTGTCCCGGGACCGATACAGGCCATCGTACGAAACCGAGCAATATAGAGTTCCGGAATTGTCGATAGCCAGAGCGCTAATATTATAATTTTCCAATCCTGTGTTGCTGGCCGTCCATGTCGTACCGTCATCAGTGGATTTTGAAATACCCTTACCCAACTGAGTTGCGAATAGTGTACCATCCGTATTCCGGACAATCCCGGTAATATAAGCACCTGAGGGACTGTTGCCGGCCTGGGTCCAGTTCTCACCAAGATCGGTGGTTTCAAAAAAGCCGCTGTAAGTTCCGGCCCAGATCGCTCCGGATCCGGTTTGGTAAAGGATGGTCGCCCTGGAATTATACAACCCTTCACGTTTCTGTTGCCATGTCCGCCCGCCATCATCGGAGCGGAATACAAAATTCTGGCTCGTACCCACCATCAGCGTGTTGTCATCGATTATCAGTAATGATTCTATCGAACCCCCGGAGGGACGCGATACTTCCTGCCACTGTTCGGCGAAAGCGGCATCGGTAAAAAACGACATCAGCAGGACGAATAAAGATGTTTGAATCCGAATCATGATAGACTCCTTTATATTAATAATCTCAAAACACAGATTTTAGGGAAATTATTCCTCCGAAAAAATATTTACTGAGTGATTATGGGACGCCGCAGGGTGGATTTAACGCTTACGTTCAAACTGACCGGGTGTCAGTCGATAAATCATTCAGGATATTCATTTATAACATATAAAAACAGGATTTTCCACTGCTCGGATCACTTTACTTTTGAATACCTCGGAAACCCAATGCGTAAAAAAGAATAAAAATCAATTGTGGAATGACAGGATTCAGTCATCCATTCATTCTTACCCAAAGAAAAACGAAAGAGAAACACGGCGGCATGCTATAGTTGAAAGGTGTAAAGGAGGAATTGCTGGAACCACGCCGAAGGAAAAATCGGAAAAGTGATAATATACTATAAAAACTCAATTACCCAGAACATATCAGAAAATTCATTTGATACGGAAAAAGACGTGGTCCTCAGTGAAAACCGAATCCGACTCGATCCTTGTGTTATTCTCCAAGTTTTTATTTCTGATAGATCAATTTCCTTGTTTTTGAAAATTCTCCGGCCTGCAACCGGAATAAAAAGATACCATTTGAAAGTCCGATTGGTTGCCAGGTAACCACATATTCACCGGTAGACTGAAATTTATTTACCAATGTTTCAACTTTTTGGCCCGAAAGATTATAAATGATCAAACGAACATGACCCGATCTCGGAAGTTTGTATTTTATCGTTGTTGACGGATTGAACGGATTCGGATAATTCTGATGCAGGACATAATCCTGCGGGCCATAAGAACCGTCACCATTCACGAGTGTTTCCACATGTATCAAACTGTTGAGATATACTTCGAGCATTGTATAGCCGTCCGGGCCGACGTTATTGCGGTCATTCGGGTCGCCGGGAACGAGGCCGTTTGCCAGTTCCCAATCATCGGGCATACCGTCGTGATCTTCGTCCGCCAAGGCCGGAAGAGTTTCGAGCGCAGGCCAGCCGCCCTCCGGCTGCTCGGCAACTGTGGCAATAGAATGCCCTGTACCATTCAAAACATCATTGACGATGCGGGTATCGATGATGTCACGTTTTGGAAAACTGGCGCCGGCAAATCCAAGCACGTCGGTTTTCGCCTGATCCGGTGATGTGGTCGTCACCGGTTCCATCTCGACTTGTGCCGAACGCTCTTTGTATGCCGCGATCTGCTCTGTACTATATCCTGATCGAAAGCTCACAATACTCCACGGATCGGCCGGAACGACACCGTTCAGAGAATTGTTTTCAAAGTAACCGATGCAATGTACTCCATTTTCTCTGAAAATCGTACTGACTGATGACTCCGGTCCCTCGATGTAAACATTGCCAATAAAATTGTAGCGGCTCATGGTATTGGAATCGTCATTATTACCGGGACGATTGCCCTTCCAGTTGTAAACGACATTGTTCCTGAAATCCAGGTACAGCCCTTCCGGATCGGCGGTTACATCCGTATAATTTCCCGGTCGCGGCAATCTGCCCCAATTGTGCGCGTATAAATTATGGTGATAAGTCTTCTGATCGCCGTAATCACCACGGATGAGAGAGCCGTAACTGTGTTCTTCAAAAGTCAAGCCCTCGCTTATTATGCACCATTGTACCGTTACCTTGTCTGATTCTTCCTGACAGGATATACCTTCATCGCGCGCGTAGGAGGCGCTCACATGATCGATAATGATGTTGGAGCCGCCTGCTATATCGATAGCATCACCGGATGAATTCGCTGCGCCGGCATCCACACGTACACGAATGTACCTTACAATGACATCTGAAGCGTTGATTTTAATCCGCCCTTTGAGACAAATACCATCGCCCGGCGCAGTTTGCCCTGCGATTGTGGTGTTGGATTTTGGGGCAAGGATAACACTGCCCAATTCGATGGTACCCGAAACGCGGAATACTATGGTTCGATTTCCCACCCTGACCGCATCGACAATAGAGCCGGGACCGCTGTTGCTGAGATTCGTCACTTCATAAACAGTACCACCACGTCCGCCGGTGGCGAATCTTCCGCTCCCTTCCGCACCCGGAAAGGCCAACTGTGGTTCATCAACAGCATAAAGATTGTAAATTGTAGCAATAGCAACAAACAACACCATAAAGGTTATACGAGCAATATTTTTCATTTTCATTTTTTCCCTCTTTCTTAAATGACATGAAACTTTTTTTCCTTTTATAACGGATGTCCAACCTGATATGTATAAAATAATACTTTTTTTCCGCTTTTTTAAGATTTATTTTTTCTCAATTAACTTTATTGCTGTTCCGGCTAATCCCTCGGCCGTCATCCCGTACTCTTTAAAAATCTCCAGTTGACTACCGGTCGGAGTGTATTCATCTCTGATGCCGACGATCTTGAAAGGCAATACGACTCCCGCCTGCATTAAATAGGCGGCACATGCTTCACCCAAACCGCCGTATACGAGATGCTCTTCCACGGTCATAAGGGCTTTGCACTTTTTGGCAGTTTCAAAAATGATTTTTTCATCCAGAGGTTTGATTGTGTGCATACTGACAACACGACAAAAAATACCTTTCTGCTCCAAAAGTTGCGCTGCAAGAAGAGATTGGACAACAGTCTCGCCTGTCGCAATAAAAGCTACATCTCGTCCCTCGCGGATTATAATGGCCTTTCCCGGTTCGAAATCAGCATTTGGTCGATGCACATGTTCAATCGCCCTCTTACCGAATCGAATGTAAACCGGCTGCAGCATTTCTGCGGCCAGCTTTACGGATTCACGTGTTTCAAAGTTATCGGCAGGCGCCAGGATGGAAATATTATTGATCGCTCGTAACACCGCGAAATCAAACAATGAATGATGCGTCGATCCCAGGGCCCCGTAGCTGACTCCGGCGCTTATACCGATCAACTTCACCGGATGGTCCGAGTAACAGATATCATTTTTTATCTGCTCAAGCGCACGCGCCGTTAAAAAACATGCCGGTGAAACGGCAAATACTTTTTTCCCTGCCGCTGCCAGTCCTGCCGCGACGCCAACCAGATTTTGCTCTGCAATGCCGACTTCGATTATCTGATCCGGGAGTTGTTCAGCAAAAGGCACCAATTTACCGGAACCGCGTGAATCACTGGTCACGACAACAATACGTTTATCCTTTTTTGCCAGCTCGATTAAAGTGTCTGCAAAGACTTCCAGGTTGGCTTTTCCAAGTTCCAATGTTTTCAATTAAAGAATGCCTTCTCTTGGTTTGATTATAATGGAAACTATTGTAAATTACTGCTCTCCGAATAAATAAAAACTTGTCCTTGAATCATTTCGATTCAATTGTTTTCTTTTTCATTATTTAATTTTTGTAATGCCTGATTCAATTCTTTCATCGCTTTTTTATATTCTTCATCTGTTGGGACGTGGTGATGCCATTTATAATTATTTTCAATAAAGCTGACACCTTTTCCTTTAACCGTATTCGCGATAATCATACTGGGTTTTCCTTTTTCAAAAGGCACGCTGCTCAACACCTTAGTTAACGCCTTGACATCATGGCCGTCCACATGTTGCACGCTCCAACCAAAGGCTTTAAATTTTTCATCCAACGGATCCGTACAGCACACATTCCTCGTCCAATCGGTAATCTGAAGCCGATTTAAATCAACAATTGCACAAAGATTGTCCAATTGATAATGAGAGGCTGTCAGCAAGGCCTCCCAATTGGAGCCTTCGGCCAATTCTCCATCTCCAAGCAATACAAAAACTTTATTATCCATTTTTCCTGCCAACGCGACTCCCACGCCGTACGAAAGACCATGCCCCAGGGCGCCCGTGTTATGTTCAATACCTTTAACCTTTCGTGTGGGATGCCCCACATAGCGGGAACCATGTTGACAAAGTGTTTCAAGATCGGACTCGGGGAAAAAGCCTTTGTCCGCCAGAACGACATAAAGCGCTTCTACGGAATGTCCCTTGCTTTGAATATAGTGATCTCTTTTGAGATCGTAAAAATTCTCAGGGGTCACATTCAATATTCGATTATAGAGTACATTTAGAATGTCAACACAGGAAAGGCTGCCGCCTGTATGGCCTGCGTTGGCCTGCTTGATGTAGGTCAATATTTTTTTTCTGTAAATAATTGATTTTTGTTTCAACTCCTGATCGGTCATCTTTTCTCTTTTTACTAAAAATTACTTTTTGATTTCATTTTTAATTTATTTAAGATAAATTATTTTTTTATTTGTTTTTAACGATCCTGTCTGTAGTATCATATAATACACGCCACTGGATGCGTGCTGCTGATTCGTATTTTCAGGTTCATCGAACAAGACGCAATATTCCGCATAGAACGGACACCCCATATAAAGACCGTCAAGCCACATCTGATCGGGATAGCGCTGTTTGTGCCAGAATCCACCTTTAGAAATTCGCGGATGATTTTGTAGCTGACGCCGTAAAGTTTGCACTGCTGTTTTATATCGATCTTGCTGAGTTTCTTTATACACCAGCAATACCATGCGGCCTTCATTTATTTCATCGAGATTATAATCACTCATGCGATAATCTGAAATGCTGCCGGAGGAGGTCACTGCAAGATCAACTGTTTTTTTAATGTAATGATAATATTTTTCATCTCCAGTATGACGCCACAGTTCTTCAAATCCGCGCAACACTGTACCGGTCACATAATCCCATCCACCATAACCTTGTGGATGGCGTGTCATTACAGATTCCGCCATTCGAACCGACCAAGGTTTTTCCTGAGCATGAATACCAGCTATATTGATGAGCAGCATGAGCCCAATACACGCAACGTGTATTTTCATTTTGAACATATCCTTTACTTTTTATTTATTAGCATTTACTTATAACATATAATACCACTAAACATCTTTTTTTGAATTAACGGATACACTTTCAAAAGGCCCATCCTTTTTCTCTGACATCGCTGGAGGAGAAATGATTCAGCATCTTCTTATTGCCAGAACATTTCAGCGCCTTAATCAAAATTTGAAAAAGCGTTATTATTGTTTATCAGCAGTTCATCCTTATTTCTCTCTGATTATTCATGCAGATATAACTCCCATCCCAGGTAATTCTCAACTGATTCAACCAGAATATCACTCACATTTCCTCTGACCATCGCCACATGATGCTCAAAACCGTTTTTACACAGATATTTCAACAGCATTTGCAAATTCGGAACCTTTGTTACCGCAATACCGCCATCCATACCGTAGGCATCGTCGGTAAATTGGCCTTCTCCGAGATATGATTTAATGCATCCCAATGTATCGTCGGTGGAGATACGAAAGAATGTCATGGGGCCGGATTTCACCTTGCCTTTGACGGCCCCGAAACAATTCTCCTGTCCGAGTGTAGTACCCAAAACATCAAGATTGGATATCTCAATTTCATTTTCGAAAAAGCTTTTCGGATAATTACTGCAATGGGTGCACACACACATATTACGGTTTTCGCCAAAGTTATTATTCCAGTCAAGCAGCGCTGAAGGTTTCCCGGCGGCCAGCGCCAGCATATACATGGAGATCACGCCCGCGACGTCTACTTCACAGGCGCATGGCAGCATTTTTTCACCCAGCATGCTCATGGAAAGACATGTCGCGCAACCGTAATTATCCTGAACGGATGTCCAGCATTGTACACCGGCTGCATCTATTTCATTTTCGGCAATCCATTTTTCAATTGCCAGACCTAATTTTGCCTGCAGCATAATTTTGGATTCGTGAATGAAGGCCGGGATATTACCGTAATCCTTAATTTCCTGCAGTTTTGTTATATAGATACCGGCCTTATCATCAATCCTTTGCGCTTCGCCGATAATTTCCGATAGATCAACCGGCACGACGGTTATACCGGAATCCTGCAACAGTTTTTCGCTGACACGCATTGTTTGGAAGGCTCCCGGACGCGCGCCGATCGCGCCGATTCGGGCATGTTTTAAACCACCTATCACACGGCAGATAGCTGCAAAACGTCTGATATCATTCCTGAAGGTATCGCTGTCGATTTTGCACGTATGGTAAGTGGTATCTGTGAACGGAATACCGTACTGGTAGAGATTATTGCAAACCGAGAGTTTACCGCAAAAAGCATCACGGCGGTTTTTTACATCCACTTTATCGTTATCGTCATCTTGGGCATGGACAAGTACAGGTACGTTCAATTCAGCGTATTTGAGCGTATTAATGACGCCAAGCTCATCGCCAAAGTTGGGAAGCGATACAATAATACCATCTATAATATGCCGATTTTGGCTGAACAATTCAGCGCATTTACGTGCATCATCGAGCGTCTCTACCGCGCCGGTTGGAGTGACGTCGGCAGGCAGGATAACCGTTTCATAATCCATTTTTTCAAGCTCGGCAAGAAGCTTGCGCCGGCCTTCCTGTGCTAATTTAAAGTTAAAGATATTTCGGGTGGCTACAATGACACCGAATGTTAACTTTTGTTTGTAAGCCATGTTCTTTCTACTCCTCAAATTGTTCATATTGCTAAACCGAAACCGGCAAGCAGGGTTATTCTTTCTTTTGCATTCTATCAATAATTACGGCCAGCAGTATCACCAGACCTTTGATAACCTGCTGCCAAAAAGGTGATACATTTAATAGAACCAAACCGTTGTTCAACACACCAATGATTCCTGCGCCGACGACCGTTCCCAAGATTGTTCCCTTACCTCCGCTCAACGACGTACCGCCGATGACGACGGCAGCGATGGCATCAAGCTCATATCCTAATCCTGCGTTGGGTTGTGCTGAATCGAGACGGGCGGTAACCAGCAATCCGGCGGTTCCGGAAAGCACCCCGGCAATGATGTAGACAATGGTCTTAATCCTGTTCACATTCACACCGGAAAGCAGTGCCGCTCTTTCATTGCCACCAATTGCGTAGATATATCTCCCTGTACGCGTTCGATTCATAAAAAATGTAGACAGCGCAATGACCATTATTGAAATCCATACCGGCATGGGCATCCCTAAAAACCAGCCTGTCCCCAGATATGTAAAATTTTCACCCAACTGAGTAATGGGAAAGCCTTTGGTATAAAGCATTGTTAGACCACGAGCAATCGTGAGCATAGCCAGAGTAGCCACGAATGGCGGCACTTTGAACCTGGTTATCATCAATCCGTTAAACCAACCCAGAAAACCACCCGCTAATAAAGCAATCCATATTACACCGAAAAGCGTAAAACCAACGAACAGGTTAAATCCATTTAATTCGATACCATTTTTCAGCAATCCGGCAGCAATAGCGCCTGTAAAAGCGAGAATTGATCCCACAGACAAATCAATACCTGCGGTCAAAATAACCATAGTCACACCAACAGAGATGCACACGTTGACCGATATTTGCCGGGC
>JAFGEC010000596.1 GCA_016931775.1 Candidatus Zhuqueibacterota bacterium
AAGGTAAAATGTATTGCGGCCATCGGTAAAATCACCGGATTGAATGACGGATTTTTCCTCCGAAGATGTCACACTGCCAAAAAAATCGCCGGTGAGTGAAATATTGGGATTCAGGGCCTGTAATTGTCTTTGTCCGCCCCGAAAAACCCGCGTAAGTTTATTGTCTTCTTTTTTTTCCTTTTGCGCCAAATCCGATGCAGCCTGCAGTAAGGCATCCAGTTCGGCTTTTTGTTGTTGCTTTTGGCGCTCGGTTTCCAAAACTATCAAACGCGCCTGCAAACTTTTAATTTGCTGCTGCAGTGAATCAATTCGGGCAGATTCCGAACGATTATCTGCGGCCGCACCTGCATACTCGGACTTTTGCTGAGCGTACGTCCAGCCCGATAAGAGTATACAGGAGCCCACCACGATGGTGAAAAATCGTTTCATCGTGCTCTCCTTGTTAAAAGATGATGTGTTACGAGTATTTAAAACAAGGTGTGCTGCGGTGGAGCACGGATGGTTCCGTAATTATGAAAAAAATGCGTGGTGAGTGTTTGGGGGAGATTCTCAAAAAACGGCGCCCACTGCAACAGGGAAAAACCCAAAGTGTCAGTGGTTTTAAGACTGTCATTTTGATGCGACAGTTCCCACTGGCAGGCCGTACAATTATCGTGGTATTTTCCATCCTCTTCATGCGTATGACAAAGCGGTACGACAATACACACAAAAAGATAACAGATAAATACAGTGATGTACAGTGGACGGTTCATATGTTAGCCGGTTTAAATTCTGAGGTTCAAAATAGGTGATTGAAGCAAAAGAAGCAAGTGTTTTTTTACATCCCTTCATAGAGACGCTTGACCAGCTTGCGAAAATTCGGCATGGACATGGATAAACTCGCTCCCGGATCGTTTTTACGATCAGGCGCCACTTCATCATGTCCAAGGACGTAATCAAAATTGAACACATCGGGATTGTTTCGCTTGAGCCACAGAATGAGATCAATAAGCGCCTTTTCCTGCTCGTCGGTATATTTGTGATAATATCCCGCTTTTATATTGTCTTTTGACCGGGAGTGCCTGACCAAATGTGGCTGGTATATTTCATTAAACCATGATTTGTATGCGTCGTTGCTTATTTTTGTAAGCTTGCCAGCGCAGCACACTTCAATTCCCACCAGTTTTGTGGACACCCACTCACCCAGCCCGGGCCAAGATGAACGGCCGGCATGGCTTCCCCAGCGGTCCAGAGGATGCGCCTGAAAGACATTACCGGTATTTGATATACAAAAATAGGCATAACCTTCCTGCCGGCCCCAGCTAATGGTATTCCGTGCATTGGCATCGCCTGATAGTGACCTGCCGGCCGTATAATGCACGATCGCACCCAGCGGGTAACCATTGGGATATCTTCCCCGGGTTCTCATCTCGGGTTCTATAATTTCAGCGTTGGGATACCACAAAAAATTTTGCCCGGATTCCGTTTTGTTGGGCCGGTCCAGTTCCAATCCGATAATATTAAACGGTTCATCAGGAAAGAAGTGCCCGGCTTCATCAAAATAGCCATGTACATAAGGCGTAGCCGGGCTCACCGACTCCGTATCGCGATGTACCAGCAGCGTTTTCAACTCGATCCACCCCGGATTCAGATTTTGTCTGGGTGGCCGTTCGCCGGCCGGTCCGAGGATATCAGAGGACGGCGTAAAAGACGTATCGCCGTCGACGGTTCCTCGAATGTACGGGCCGGTTGGCGACACCGCCTCCACATCCGTGTGCAGGCTCAAATCGAACAATTCAAGCCAGCCGGGTGCGCCTGTCCGTTCGGTATTTGTTTCCTTTTTATTCATGTTTTTCAATACCTCCCCTTTTTTAAAGAGATACAGATTTAAGTATTAATCCCTGTCATTAAATACGGTTATTTGCCGCCATCATCCGTATCCATCGGTTCGATACCCAAGGTCGTTTTCGAGACATCTTCAATTTTTTTAAGAAAACTTTGTACGTTATAACCGACCAAAAATGCAATCGCCAAATATCCCATAACGGCATTTATAGCGCCCGAATCGGCACTCAAATTAGAGCCTGCATCGGCTGTAAAAATGAGCAATCCGGCTTTGATAAAAATAAAACTCAGCACCCCCATAAAGCTGCTGATAACAGGTCTTAAATAATACCAGGTTGTCCACGTTTTATCCCAATCTTTAAGGACAGAATGATGGATATAAGCGGATCTCAAACAATGAATCGTCCCTCCCAGCAAGCCTAACATGAATGTGTGAAAGCCAATTTGGAGCAACGAAGGTTCAATTTTTATTGCACCACCGAGGACCAACAAATTTACCACGGTATTCACAAACAATAATGCCAACAGATAAATGATGACGATTAACATTTTTTACCTCCTTTTTTAGGATGAATTTAATTGTATTTACTCGAAATCCTACCTGTGGGCACGGGTCAATTACTACCGTCAGAGGCAATGGCTTATTAGGGGGTGCCCTAAAAGGTTCACTGGTATAAAATTTTTTTAATGTTGTATTACTGTTTCTCTTCAACCTTATTTTTTTCTTTTTTAGTAGAAAACCTCAAAACAAAATAAACCTTATTACCTTATTTTTATAGAACTTGAATAAAAACGGTTCATCCGGCAAATGAGTGCCTGTTCACCTTAACTCTTTTTCTATTGCAGCACGACAGTCATTTCACCAGACTCAACTTGCGGCACGCCTCTAATCCATCCGCCCGGATGCGGCAAAAATAAATCCCGCTCTTTGCCTTATTTCCGTCGGTGTCGGTGCCGTTCCAGATAACCGAATAGTTGCCGGGTGCGTGTAATCTATCGGTCAGCTTTGTGACATGTTCACCAATAACATTATAAATCGACAGCGTTACCCATCCCCGGTTTTTTATGGTATATTCAATGGTTGTGGTGGGATTAAACGGATTGGGATAATTTTGTAATAGCACACCCGTGTTCATCGCGCCCTGCATCAAAAATTCCATTACTCTTTATTTTTACTGATACTGATTGAAACAAAAAATTTAACATTTAATAGAACAGATACCGCCCCCCGCTTAATAGAACGTAATGAGACATGACAAAATTGTAATGTTTTATTTTCAGAAATGCAAGAAAAAAAGCAACGACCTTGTAATATGTGCGTAACCGGGGGGTAAGCATAGCTTTCATTGCTATTTGCGATTCCGGCACAGCTTGGGCCGCAGATTACAGGTTCGATTTAATATATCTTTTCACCAGCCACTCGTTTCCAAGCTCGGCTCGCCTCTCGTAAGAATCACACGAATATCATCGGAAACTGCATACAGAGACACCCTTTAGTTATTGCTCATGGCTTGGGAACAAGAGTGTGAGTAAATCCCTCCGGCTAGTGACATATTACACGTGGTAGTAAAATCCTTATATATACAACCGGTCTCGCATAGCCCTTTTTTAAAACAAAAATCAAAAAGCGGGGATCATGGCTTCCCTTCCGGCGGTATATCCGAAGGCATATCGGTGGGCATATCCGGCGGCATCCCCCCTTCCGGCGGTATATCCGGGTGTTTTTCCGGTGGCGGCATACCTGGCGGTGGCATACCTGGCGGCGGCATGGGTTGGCCATGCCGGTCTGTTCGATCTATGAACGGCGGTCCACCCGGACCGGGAGGAAACCGTTTGAACGGCGCCCGCTGTTTTAATCTTTTCATCTGTTCCGGTGTAAGCACGGTTTCAAGCTCCAACATCAGCGAATCCCTCAACACCGAAATTTGCTCACGATGTTGCCGGACAACTTTATAAAATCTCGGAGAATACCTGGACAGTATTTTTTTCACTGTGTCCTGCTGGCCTTCGGTGGGCTGAATGAGGCGCTCGTGAAAAAACATAAACGCCTGCTGTTCGCGAATCTTACCAAACCGCTCCATATGATACCTGCGCAGGGTAATCATAGATAAAGCGCCCAAAAGAAATCCGATCACCAAAGTAGCCAAAAGAATGAGTGATGTTTTTACTTTCGGCTTCATAACGATCCCTCCAGCAGAGCCGTATAAGAAGGCGCCATCACCTCTTCCAGGCTCCATTGCGGTAATGCCAAAAGGCCGGCCATTGTGTAACTGTCACTGGTTATCATATTGTAGATGCACAGCAGCACCACAGTCAAAGCACCGGCGAAAGCAATACGGCGGAATGTGCCGGTCAATGTTTCAAAAAACTCGGATTCGTTTGGTTGTTGATTCAATATCCGGCTCATCACCTTATCGGTAAAAAACGGCCCAAAACGCCGCACAGCGGATTCGAAAACCAGCGAGTTCAAGCGCCCGTAAAGCTGATCCGCCGGACCGGAATACGCCGATTGCTCAGCTTTCAAACGGACAACCTTGTAGAAAAAGAGCTTCTGCAACCATTTCTTCATAATCTTCTCCTCAAACTGTATCTATGTGATCAACCTTCATTTTACCGGTACGTTGATCAGTTCTTTTAAAATGCTTGCCAATTTTTTCTGCGCGCGGGCCAACCGGGATAAAACCGTGCCCTGGGGTATGTTCAGTATCTCCGCTGTTTCTTTGGTGGAATAACCGTCGATCAAACGCAATACAATGACGGAACGAAATTCCAGCGGCAGTTTTTCCAGCGCCATTTGTACGGCTTGCCTGGCATCCTGCGATTTAAACTCATCGACAGCGGACGGCGTAGAGATCATCTCATCGGTTGATTGCGGAAAAACAATCCGGCGCCGGTGACGGCGTTTCAGCTCATTTAATGACAGATTAATCGCAATACGTGTTAAATAAGTACCGATGCTCGATTCGCCGCGAAAATTTTTAATATTATTATAAAACCGAATAAATGTCTCCTGGCCCACATCTTCCGCCTCGGGACAGGAGCCCAGCATGCCGTAAACCGTTGCGGCTATTTGCGGTTCATATCGCTCCACGATCTCGCGATACAGGTATGTGTCTCCGTTTTTCACCTTATCCAATAGTTGAGCGTCCGTCAACCTGACATCTTTCCTCTTTGTTCTATTAGACAACCTGAACCTCAAAACATTCCATTTTTTCACTTGACCACATTAAAAACCAGTGTATCCGAAACCGATTCAGATGTTTGTACATCGGTTATGGTTACCTGCAATTCGGTCACACCGGGCTGCTGATTTGACAGATCAAACGAGATATAATCGGCAATATCCGAATCGGTTCCGGTTCTTTCATAGCGTGTCGTCACACTTTTGTTCCCTTCACTTCCGAATAAATGTCCGACGGTATCGACGGCTTTAAGCAAAATCGATTTTTTCGCCTTAATCGTACGAAAGGTATAATCCACAGTAAAAAACACCCTGCCGTCCGCAGACGGCAACAGGTTATAAATTTCATAGTATATAAACAATGGATTTTTTCGCTGGACGGTTTTAAAAGGATAGGGAACAATCAGCAAATCGTTTTTATATAAAAAGTTGGTCGATCGGTTAGAAGCCGGCTCTATATGGGATGCCGGCATAACATCACTGAGCTGTAAAGTGTTCGGTGTAAATTGCCGTAAAGGCAGCTGCTCCTTGTAAATACTTTTACGTTTGGTAGAGAGAGTTTCAACCAGTAACTGCAAATCGTAATTACCGGTCTCGAGCAAAAGTGGTTTTTGGAAAATAAAATTTGTGGACATGATAAAATTATGGTCCGCCACACTGATTTTTGAAGTAAAATTGTCCTGATAGGCCTTGTCGTAAAAACTGTCGTATAGTATAACAGCATATTTTAAATCGCTCTCATAGCTGCTATCAACCTCGTTTTGTTCAAAATGAAAAGCAGCAGATGGAAATGCCAGGTAAAGCACAACCTGTGAACTATCGTTACTTTTTTGAAATTGCGACCACCGGTAAACGGCCGGCATTGGACTCGCCACTGAATCCTGAACAAAAAACTCGGGGGTGGCTTCCTCCTCAGCATCCACGCGTTCCACTTCCAGATGAGCCAGCCTAATCATGCTTTCGGACACAGTTGGCGATGAGGCGAGGTCGGCCGCGAGTTTGGTATAGGTATCGCTGAGGTGGGATCGGTCCATATACATTTCACCGGCCAGAGCGACCTGTTCTTCCATACTGGTGCCGGCAGGGGCGGCGTCACGAAGATCGGGCACCAAAATAAAAAAAGCACCCTTTTCCACAAAGTCGAACACCAGTCCACGTTGAACGTGTTCGTAACTCCATGATTCGTTGCCTTTGACCATCCTTTGATCGGATGCCGCAGTATAGCGGTCCTGTGGCGGGCCGTAACGTATGTATATGACACCCCTGTCGTCAAAATAGGGCCGGTCGCTGTAAGGAAAGTGAATCCGGGAATATTCCACCCTGCGGAAATGTTCGATCAACCGTTCGTTAAAATCCGTTTCGGGTGACGGATCACGGCTTTTCCAGAATTTCTTAAAGAAAACACGGCACTCATTTAAGGGTAAAGACTGGTATTCAGCCTTTTCCTCTCTTGTCAATAACGGCACGATGGAATCGTATAAATCATCCGCAAGCTCTTGATGGTTTAAAAGTTCCAGTGCCTGGTAAAAATAGCTGCAGGCGGACGGCTGGTTGTCGATTTGAAAATAAATCCACGCCAGTTGATAGCATTCCCGTCCATCGGCATTAAGGGATTTTGCGATTTGTTTATATACATCGATGGCAGACGCCAGTTTGTTTTGCGCTTGATAAATCCTTCCCAGCAGATACCGGCTGTCTTTATAATCGGGATTCAACGCCAGCAGGCCGGTCATTTGCGCTTCGGCTTGTTTATACTTGCCTTTGAGCAGCCAGGCCTTGGTGAGATTGTATTTGGCATCGAGAAAAGATGGATTGAGGGCCAATGCACGCCTGAAATACCGGATGGCGCGGCTTTTATGGTCGAATTTTAACAATCCCATTATTTTTTCTACCGGTTTAATGGGGAAATCCGCTTTTTCCAACTCGACAATTCCCAAATAATTGTATACCTCCGGTAACGTATCGCACAAGGTCAGGGCGGATTTAAACGCCCTGATGGCTTGTTCGAGGTCTTCTTGAAGCAGAAATGCCTGTCCCTGGCGGATATAGTCATCAGCAGTTTGGGATGAAGATTTGACCTGGCGGACGATAGTGGAATCCACGGCAAAAAGACTGGTGTCGGTGGCTGTTTCAGTGGTTTGTGCATAAATAATCGAGAAAGGCAAAAGGAGTATGGTCATTACTTTATATATTTTGGCTAAATACCACATGAGGACCTCTTTTTGTGATGAAATTCTACAGGATAATATAAAACATTTTTTAAAAAGGTAAAATAGAAATATGTATTAGACTGGAGTGAACAAGGTCATTTATAATATATAACGATTGTTCAGTGGTTGAAATCACATCTAATAGGGCAATTCAAAAAAACGGATCATGCTAAAATTTCTTACAAATTTTTCAGGTTTTTATATTTTAAATTCTTACAATGAACGAGAGTTTTAAAGTATTACTATTTTTTCCAAAATTTCATTTTGCCAGTTGATTTACAATTACATTATGCTTATTTTTGGTGAAATGGTTATTTTTGAAAGGCAGATATGCTCGAACGCTGGAAAACTAAATGGGAGTATTTGAAACAAAGTCAACCCGGTCGGCGTTTTCAGGATTATTATCATCGCAGACAAAAAAGGCGAGGGCAGCGTCCGCAGATACGAAAGCTCATTACAGTAATTTCCGGCATTTTTATCATTTGTATCGGGGTGGTATTTTGGTTTATTCCCGGTTCAGGCTGGGTTATCATCATTATCGGCACCGGCGTCATTGCCGGCGAAGCGAAAACCATCGCCCGTTTTATGGACTGGTGCGAAATTAAAATAAGGAAACTGCTGAAAAAATTCGGCAAGAAAAAAAATGGATAAAAAACAGTATAATAACCAGTATAAAAAACAAAACAATCCCCAAATCCACCACCGGCAAAAGAATCAATCCAATCACGGGACCTTACCGTCGGAGGCTATACCTGACAATTTTGACATCACGATCATATCAGATCCGGTGGACAACACCCTGGCCGGACGGACGGCTTATGCCCTCAAGAACCATGGATTTAAAATTCTGATTATACACCCGGAAACAAAAAAATTTTTCAACAGCATCGGCAAGTCCAAATACTATTGTTTTCTTTTCTCCAACGACAGCTTTTCGCAATTAAGAAATTTGTTCGACCAGGATCACCGCTACAAGCTGTTGCTGGCCGGTATCGATCCAAAGTATTTGCTGGCTTTATTGTATCA
>JAFGEC010000597.1 GCA_016931775.1 Candidatus Zhuqueibacterota bacterium
AAATACAAAACTACATATTAACCATTAAATTATTTTTTTCACAATTATTCCATCCTTTAAATTAATATAAATTATCACATTAAATATAGTGCGTCGTGGAATTTTACTCAAGGCCTTAGTACCACATAAATTCCAATGTAGCTTTGGCCCAGATTGGTGAATGTTTTTTGTTAAACAGATGACCAGATATCTCGCCCCCGACGACCAAGTGAATATTGTTTTCTAACCAAAATGTTTAACCAATTCCCGGCAGACCACCCATACCATGTTTTTTTTCTTTTACATATCACGGTGATTTTGTATCTTTAGCCAGTTTCCAATTACTCAGGAAAGGGTATATTATGCACAAATTATTTCGCCTCATTTCGCTTATGTTTATCATTCTGCTGTGTTTTTTCGCCTGTTCAAAGTTAAAAAAGCCGGCAACGAATATAAAATGTCCCGTTATATTCGGCGACAATATGGTTTTGCAGCAAAAAGTCAAAATTCCTGTATGGGGAACCGCCGATCCGGGCGGCAAATTGACCGTAAAAATGGGCGACCAGGAACATGAGCTCACCGTCCCGTCCAATGGTAAATGGCGAACCAATCTGTCACCTATGCCGGCAGGCGGTCCTTTTTCTCTTGTTATCACAGGGCAGGACACGATAACTTTTGCCAATGTATTGATCGGTGAAGTTTGGCTGGCCTCCGGGCAATCCAATATGGAATGGCGGGTTGAAAATTCCGACAGCAGCGAAAAGGAAATCGCTGCGGCTCATAATGAAAACATCCGTCTTTTTACCGTAAAGAGAAATATGAGCAATAAGCCCCTCGACGATGTGACAAGCGAGGGTTGGAAAATTTGTTCTCCACAAACCGTAGGTGAATTTTCAGCAGTGGCATACTTTTTCGGCCGGAATCTTTATGAAAACCTCAACGTTCCCATCGGCCTGGTGCATAGTTCCTGGGGCGGAACGGTTGCCGAGGCATGGACCAGCGGCGGATCGCTCGAACAGCTTGAAGATTTTACCGAAATTGTAAAGCAGCTGGAAAGCGCCCCAGAGGATTCCGCTGCGCTTGCCGCCCTTTACGAGAACCAACTGGCTGACTGGGATCGACAGGTCAAAGCAAAAATGGCGGCCAAACAAAATGACGAAAAGGAATGGCAGGCGCCGGATATGGATGTTGCCGATTGGCCGGAAATGGAGGTCCCCGGCTTATGGGAACAGGGGGCTATCGGTGGGTTCGACGGTATCGTCTGGTTCCGCAAGGAAATTATGGTGCCGCTGTCATGGGCCGGCCAAAACTTGACACTTTACCTGGGGCCTATTGATGATTTTGACAAAACATGGTTTAACGGTGTTTTGGTGGGTCATATGGACCAGTATAACAGTTTCCGCACCTATACGGTTCCCGATTCCATCGTTAAAGAGGGCAAGAACATTATAACGGTTCAGGTGACCGATACCGGCGGAGGAGGAGGATTCTGGGGTAAAGCGGACACATTAAAACTGGAAAAAAATCCGACCTTTTACATTTCCCTGGCCGGCAACTGGAAGTACCGGGTCGGCCCGGATTTTAAAGACCTGCCATCCCATCCGCAGTCACCCACATCACCCAACCGGCCGATGGTGCTGTACAATGCGATGCTGCATCCGTTGATACCCTATGCCATACGCGGCGCCATCTGGTACCAGGGTGAAAGCAACGCAAGCCGGGCGTACCAATACCGAACCCTGTTTCCTGCAATGATTCAGGACTGGCGTAAGAACTGGCGGCAGGGTGATTTCCCGTTCTTTTTTGTGCAATTATCCAACTATCGCAATGTGGCCGACAGACCGGTGAATGACGACTGGGCGGAACTTCGTGAAGCCCAGACCATGGCCCTTTCCCTGCCCCATACGGGTATGGCTGTAACCATCGATATCGGCGAAGCGGATGACATCCACCCCCGTAACAAGCAGGATGTGGGAAAACGGCTGGCACTGAATGCGCGGGCCCTGGTTTACGGTGAGAACATAACCTTCTCGGGACCTATTTATAAATCCATGCAGATCGATTCCAACAAAATCCGTCTGACGTTCGAACAGATCGGTGCCGGCTTAGTCACACCTGACGACGAGCCGTTAAAAGGCTTTGCCATCGCCGGGCGGGACTCTAATTTTGTCTGGGCCGAGGCGGTTATCGATAAAGAATCGGTTGTGGTGTGGAGTCCGGAAATTGCCGATCCCATTGCCGTTCGTTATGCATGGGCGTCCAATCCGGTTTGTAATCTATATAACAAAGACGGTTTGCCGGCATCACCGTTCCGTACCGATGATTGGCCGGGGATTACGATGGGGGTAAAGTAAGGACATGTGGTCATAAATATTTGAATTTAAAAGTATACCTTTAAAGCCGGACTCATAATTATCATCCTCCAATTTTGGAGAGATGAGTTTTAATATAATTTTGTGGTGTTTGAACAGGAACAGAACTGTTCTCGTAATGATTGACATTATTTGTCAAAATAATTTCGGCTCTGCAGGCAATCGCAGCGGCTACCTGCATGGCATCCTTACCTCTCAACTTCTTCCAGCTCCTCAGCCCTGTCGACGTTCAAATCGACCTTGCTGAAAGCACTGCTGTTTTCCGGAATGATAAGAAAAAATTTGCTGCACTCATCGATTTCCACATCAGCGTTGTCGATACGAAAATCAAGTATATGTCCTCCCTGCCGGAAATCCTGAGATAAAAAATGTAAATGATAACCGGGGACATTAATCCCCTTGACGTAATCGGGACATCGAAAACCGACGATCGTTCCTGTCACATTTTCCATGTCAAAAACCGACTGTGTTTTGGTCACATCCACCAGCGGCGGATAGGGTTTCTGCTGGGGGGGTACACTTCGAGTTTTCATTACGGTAAAGGTGCCGATAATTTTGATCCCGCAAAAAATATTTTTATTGGGAATTTGTTCGTCGATGAATTTTTCCAGGCCTTCCAGATCCATCCCGCTGCCGGGGACCAGAACCGTATCAGCCCGAAAATTGCTCACAGCTGCAAAAGGTGTCAAAACCTCTCCCGGCGGCTGGTACACTTTACCGTCCGCCTTGACCTGATATAAAACACCGTCCAGAAAAACCATCTCTCCATCCAGTTTATCAAACGTGCCGATACCGAAATTGCCATAATGCAGCAATTCCTTGCAGGCCAGATGACCGTCATATACACCGGCCAGCAGGGCATCAATCGTCGAGATCTGGGTAATGGTATTTTGGGGGACAGACGAACATTGCAGAAAGCAGAAGGATAAAGCGATAAAAATGATTGCAGAATATTTTCTCTTCATGATACTCCCTCATGGTTATTTGTTACTCAAATCTTAAAGCCAGGCCGTTTTCCCGTTGTTTTTCCAGACAGGTTGGCCTCAAAACGCGATTATTGTCCATAATCCGGTTTGGCGGCAGGAACACTTTTTCAGTTTGAATTTATTCCATGGCCCGCCTGAACTCGTCCGGAACAGGCACCGGTTTTTCATCCCTGTTGACAAAAGCAAAAGTCAAATCCGCCAGCAAGCAGAGTTTGCCGGATGTTTGATTAATAATTTCGTTGTGAATCACAAATCCGATACGGCGCCAAACCGGTATTTCACCGTGTATTTCCAAAACATCATGCACACGGGCCGACGATTTAAATTCAAGCTGGGCTTTAATCACATATGGAATGGCATTCCAGCGTAAAAAATCATTGAAACCGAGTCCCTGCTGGAGCAAATATTCCGATCGAGCGAATTCCAGATAATTTAAAAACACCGCATTGTTCACGTGTCCAAAAGCATCCAGCTCGTAGCTGCGTACCTGGTGTGTTGCCGTATATCTTTTCATAAAATCAAGCCTAGATTATTTTTCTGACTTTGATGGTTTCCGTTACTGCTTTTACCAGATTAAGCACCTGATCGGCGATATCCTGATCCACATCCACAATCAGATAGCCGATGCTACCTTTGGTCTGTAAAATTTGACCTTCCACGTTAATACTGCGCCGGGCAAAAACACTGTTGATCTTTGCCAGAACGCCGGGAACGTTGTGATGAATATGTAAAATTCTGTGGGTTCCCTGAATACGCGGCAATTCCATCTCCGGCAGGTTCACGGAACCGATTGTAGAGCCCGTACTGATAAATTTTTCGAATTTGCTGCTGATGTACTCGGCTATATTTTCCTGAGCCTCCAGAGTGCTGCCGCCGATATGCGGTGTTAGAATGACATTGGAAGCGCCCTGCATGGGTGTGTGGAAAATATCCTCCGAATGGGCCGGTTCCTCTGGAAAAACATCCAGCGCGGCACCGGCAACATGCCCGCTATCCATTGCCCGGCGGAGTGCATCAAGGTCTACGACCTTGCCACGGCTGGCATTGATCAGGCATATGCCGTCTTTCATAAGCGCTAGTTCTCTTTTACCTATGAGTCCCTGAGTGACAGGCGTATCCGGAACATGGAGCGTGATAATATCTGCGTTTTTAAGAATGTCTTCAAGATTGGCGGCCGATTTGGCATTTCCCAGCGGTAGTTTATCCACAATGTCGAAATAGATAACAGACATACCCATATTTTCCAGCAAAACCGAAACCTGAGAGCCGATTCGCCCGTAGCCGATGATGCCGACGGTTTTTCCACGGATTTCTCTGGCACCGTGTGCACTTTTCAGCCACTTTCCCTGATGTGCGGCACTACTTTTTTCGAATGTCCGGCGCATCAACATGATCACTTCACCCACCACCAGCTCCGCCACACTGCGGGTATTGGCATAAGGGGCATTAAATACCGGGATACCCGCCTCTGTGGCTGCGGTAAGATCGATCTGATTTGTACCGATACAAAACGCACCGATAATCCACAAATTGCTCATTTCTTCTAATACCTGCCGGCTGATTTTTGTCCTTGACCGGATTCCCAATACATTTATTTCATTTTGCAGGCACAGTTGTGCCGTATCCCAGGCGTCCTTCTCCAAACGAACATCATAACCCGCCGCAATCAACTTTTCCCGCGCCCGCGTGTGGACATTCTCCAACAATAAAATGGATGGCTTTTTAATTTCCTGTTCGTCAACGGAAACCAAAGCACCGGCCCTGTCATGAGACAACTCGTCGTCGGAACAAAACAACGGCAACAGCCGATCGAAACGTTCCACAGAAAAATCAGCCTGACGTCTGATATCTTCCCACACGGTTGAACCGGAAAAATATACAAATATATCGCCAATTTTATTTTTACAAATCGACAAGTCGGATAAACTGTCGCCCACAATTGCCGTGTCACCAGCCAGCCGGCCGGATTTGCTGAGTTTCTCAGCCAGATACAACTTGCCGATATTTGAAAAAAGCGGATTTTCCTCATCAAATCCGGTAACCTGTCCGTTTTTATTCAAACGAAAATTATTCGTAAAAACATTGTTCCGAGGTATACCTAGACTTTGAGCGAGAGGTACCACGAGTTTATCTACGCCAAGACTGAAAACAATTATATTTTTCCCCCGCGTTAATAAATCGGAGATGATTTCGCGGACCTGCGGCCGGAGATATTTGCTCATTTTACCGGCAGCTTGCTCCACATCATTGATCATGAGCGGCGCCAGTTTTATAACACTGGACAGTGCATCCCCGATCAATCTCTTACCATCCATGATCCGGCTGTTTAATTCATTTAACCGAGCCAGAGCTTTTGTCCGTTCGTCCTTGTCTTTTAATCGTCGAATGGCCGATTTTATTATTATATTAATGCTTTTTTCCGTGATAAACGTACTGTCGAAATCGAAAATTATATTTTGGATCATTTGATCTTCCTGTTTAGAGGATTCATTAATAAATAAATTTACTAAACTCGAGGGTGGAATGCAATAGTTAAGCGTGGCAAGGTATCCCCCATTTTTTATAAATAAAAAACCGGAAAATTCATTACAGCCTAAAAAAATCAGAGATTGTTATATAATCCGATGCGGTTAAGAAAACAGTAAACCGTGCTTTTTGCTGTACTTATACTTTTGATGTCCTAAAAAATAACAGCGTACCCCACGTCACCGCGATGATTCGCGTAGAGCTACAGAGAGATAAAATGAATAATGGGGTCTTTGCACCGGAAGTAATTTTCTCACGATGAATTCAGTTTGTAAAACAATATAAATTATCATATTAAGGATAGGTGTGTTGCGTGTGCTGGCTATTAAAAAATCCACAAGATGCTTTTTATAATTAAGAATATTTTAGTATACACTAGATAAAAAAAGCCCGGGCAAAACCCGGGCTAAAGAATCACTTTTTAGTAAAAGCCTTGTCGAAAAGTCCTTCAGGAATCGGATAATTGTAATCCTGAACAAAAGCACAAGCTTCGCGTGCACCAAATTCCCGGTCCATTCCGGGATCTTCCCATTCCACGGAAAGCGGACCCTGATAACCGATACGATTAAGGGCACGGACGATGCCTTCGAAATCCACATCGCCGTGACCTAAAGACCGGAAATCCCAGCCACGGCCCAGTTCGCCGAAATTTAAATGCCCGCCGATAATACTGGTCGTACCATCCAGTGTGACGGCGCAATCCTTCATATGCACATGATAAATTCTGTCACTAAATTCTTCGATAAATTTGACAGGATCCATACCCTGCCACTGCAGGTGACTTGGATCAAAATTGAAGCCGAAGGCCTTTCGGTGTTTGATAGCTTCCAGCGTTTTTTTGGTGGTAACGATATCATATGCGATTTCAGTGGGATGCACTTCCAGTGCGAACCTAACACCGCATTCATCAAATACATCGAGAATGGGATTAAACATTTTAGCAAAAAATTTGTAACCGTCCCCGATCACTTTCATATCATTAGGGGGAAAAGAATAAAGCAGATGCCAGATAGACGAACCGGTAAAACCGCACACAACATCGATACCCAGATTTTTTGCCGCCCGTGCTGCGGCTTTCATAGAATCGACACCGAACTGCCGTTTTTTCTCCGGATTGCCTGCGCAATCCGCAGGTGCAAAACCATCGGACCGGGCATCATTGTTCGGATCACAAATCAACTGGCCTGCCAGGTGATTGCTGATCGCCCAACATTTTAACCCGTATTTCGCAAGCAGGGCATGTTTATCATCACAATATTTTTTATCTTGTGCGGCTTTAAAAACATCCATATGGTCGCCCCAACAGGCCAATTCAAGTCCATCATAACCAAACTCTTTGGCTTTTTGACACATGGTTTCCAGGGGTAAATCCGCCCACTGGCCGGTAAAAAGCGTTACTGGTCGTGCCATAAAGTCCTCCGTTCTTACTTTTTGATTTTTGTCCATTTCTGGCTGCTTTTATCGCTTTCGATGACTGTTTCAATAAAAGCCATACCTACGACACCGTCATCCACTGTGGGAAAATCCAGTTCGAGCTCTGTAGGTTTGGTCCCGTTTATGTGTGCGCGGATAGTATCCATTGCGTTCACGTAAATATTGGCAAAAGCCTCCAGAAAAGCTTCGGGATGGCCGGCAGGAATTCTGGTCGCACGCTTGGCGGCTTCGCAGAGATAATCGTTTCCACGCCGGAATATTTGTACGGGTTTACCTTGCTGGTAAAAATTCAAATAATTGGGATGTTCCTGGAACCATTCCAGGCCGCCCTTATCACCCCAAACACGAATTTTCAGCCCGTTTTCCTGTCCTGTCAAAACCTGAGACGAGTGAAGCATGCCTTTGGCACCGTTTTCATAATGCATAATAATGTTCACATCATCATCCAGTTTACGTCCCTCAGCAAAAGTCGTTAAATCGGCACACATTTTTTCGATATACAATCCTGTAATGTAATGAGCCAGATTTTCGGCATGGGTGGCAATATCGCCCAAACAGCCACCGGCACCAGCTTGTTTCGGATCGGTGCGCCATTCGGCTTGTTTTTGACCGTCCAGTTCAATCCGTTTTAACAGCCAGTCTTGAGGATATTCGACAAAAATTTTGTGCACCTTGCCCAAAACGCCGGTTTTTACCATATAACGGGCCTGTTTAACCATAGGATACCCGGTATAATTATGCGTCAGAGCGAACACTTTGCCCGAGGATTCCACAATTTTCTTCAATTCCTTGGCTTCTGTCAGCGTCATGGTCATTGGTTTTTCACAAATCACATGAAAACCGGCCTCAAGAAAAGCTTTGGCAATGGGAAAATGCCAGTTGTTTGGTGTGGTAACGGAAACAAAATCAATCCGCTCGTCTTCAGGGAGATCGAGTTCAGCCTGTACCATTTGCTTATAATTTTCGTATACCCGATTCGGATCGAGCAATAATTCTTTACCCATCTGTTTTGATTTTGCCGGTTCGATGTCGAAAGCGCCGGCAATAATTTCAGCCTTTCCATCCATTCGGGCAACTTTACGGTGGACTTCACCGATAAAGGCACCGGGGCCGCCGCCGACCATACCCATACGCAGTTTTCGATTAAAAGTCATTTTGGTGTCACTACCTGTAACCATAATGCCTCCAAAAATTATAATGATTATGTGAATTGTTTATAAACCATAAAAAGGCTGGGGCTAAAAAAGAATCCGGCCCTGCCCAAATATAAACAGTACAAGCTTAAACTATAAAAAAAAAAGTAAAGAGTCAAGACGATAAAAGAATAAAAAGGCAGTTCGTTTTCATGCGGTGAATTGTCGTCAACACAATCAAGGACACTCTATCAATGCCGCAATCCTGGATCGCACCAGATCGCGCAGATCTTCCAGAGCAAGATCCTTCACATTTTTGTAGAGAACAAGCTCGCCAAATTTTACCTTGATCTCGCCGGGATGAACTACCCAGCTGTTGCGCGCTTTAAACCTGTGAAGGCCTGACAGACCGATGGGAACAATGTCCGCTTCCGCCAATTTTACCAGTTGAAACGGCATTTTTTTAAATTTTTGCAGTTCTCCGGTACGGGTACGTGTTCCTTCCGGCATAATGACGATCGATGTGCCCGACCTAAACCGCTGTGCGGCGTGTTTTAAGCTCTCCAGCGATGCACGGGCACTTTTTCTTTCGATGGGTATATTGCCGATTCGAGATATAAACCAGCCGAAAACCGGCCATCTGAACTGCTCGGCAGCCTGTAGCCCACGCACATAATTGGGTACAAATCCTCCCAAAAGCGGTATATCAAAAAAACTGACATGATTGGGCATAAAAATATAATTGGCATCATGTTTGAAATTTTCCAGACCTTCCACCTTGACTCTACCGCCACAAGCACGAACAAATAGACGCATCAACCACTGGCCCGGACGATTATAAATTTTGGGAGGGAAAAAAATGGCCAAAATAGTAACGAAAAAAATAATCAGAAAAAAAAGGACACTACCGTACAACCAAATGAATACAGATAAAATATAACGCATATTCACCCCTCAGTTGACCTACGTGCTTTTTTATTCGCAAAATTACGCGCGAGTTCCAAAAATATTTCAACATCGCTTTCAATGTTCGAATGGATGCCGTCGAAATAAAAAACACGAATAGGGAAATGTTCAAAATCGCGGCTGATTCGCGGGTATACAGATTCACATACGATGCCGTTCATACACGTAAACGGACTGATATCGACAACACCAGCGGCACCTTTTTCATAATACCACAACGCACGGGCGGCATTGAGGACCATTTCACCTCTGGCGCCTTCTCGGGGCAAGTATGGCCGGGTTTTGTTTAAAAAACGACGAATATTAGAGGGTTCTTCATATCCTTGCAAATCATCTTTAAAAACAGATAATATTTTGTGTTCATCGGACCGCATGATGGCGAGTTTTATTTGGGCACCCAGCATAGAAAATGAAAAACGCCGCCCATGCTCGATATACCCCAATATCTCCTCGTCCCTTGTGTAAAATATCCATTCAGAAACATCCGACATCCACACTTCTCCGCCGTGCATTTCAATGATACGAACGAGATTTTCATTGCTGAAATCATTCAGCCGGCAAAATATTTCGCCGACGATACCGATAAGCAACGGCTTTTTTGAAGCATCTCTCTCAATTCCGGCAAACGCCTGCCGGATGTTTACCAAGACCTCTTGCAGTCTTTGCATTCTTACTCTGTGCGAAATCTCAGCGATCGGGATAGAAAGCACCTGGCAAACCCAGTTCAGAGACTGGGAAAAAACCATATCCGCCTCACCTTTATTCGCTTCGTATGGTCGTGTTTTTAACAACAATTTACGCAATATATCCGAAATGACCACAGCACGCCACGCAGTACGAACAAAATCTTTCGCCCTTTTACCGATATCCTCATACCCGGTTGAACTGGAAGTTGTCAAAATCATGACATCATCTTCCCCTCGATCCTCAAATATCTTTTTTGCCAGGGGATAATAATGTCCGAACCGGCAGGGACCGTTTGATGTGGGCAAAAAAAGTGCGGTTTTGGCGGGATCGTATCCGGGTTGCTGGGTAATTTTTAAAAAATTCCCCAGCGTTACGGCCTCCGGTAGGCATTCATCGCCGGATAGATACCGGCGTGCCAGATCATACGTGTGGATGTCACCCGGCGGGGAAGGCCTGGCATTTATTCCTACCGAGTGAAATGCTGCCGCCATACATTTGGCGCCCTCAAAGGACATTTGCGGGATGTAAACCGTCCGTCCATATATTGTTTTCTTTTTTTCCACTGCCATTATCAAATTAAATTTGTACCGCATTAATATGATTCGTATACTCAATTTCACTCTTGAGCATATTTTTGCTTTGTAAAAAGGCTTCGCACCGGGTCAACATACCGGCATCATTACTGTGGTCATCAAACTGCAGAACTAAAAACGGTTCTCCGGTTGCACGGCGTACAAAATGTTTGATATAAGAGTCCGGTCCGCATTTAAAATTAGAAAAATAAATCATGGAAAATTTTCTATTTTCACCGACAATGCGGCATGCCTGCAATATTTTCCGTCCATAATTCCAAAACATATTTTCATGAATGTGATTGATTTTCACATTTGCCATGGGAAGAAAATCCATGGGGATAACATCAATTCCGTACTGTTCCCGCAATTTTGTTGGGATATTCAAATTAACACCTGCATCATAAATATTATAAGGTCTTCCGACCAGCACAATAGCATTTCGGCCACTCTCACGGAGATTACGTAGAAATTCCTCACCGGTTCTTTTCAAATCACTTCTAAACTGATCATACGCTGCATATGCAAAATCAACCGCCTTGCGGTTATGTTTTGCCGAAATACCAAGTATTTTGGCAATTTTTTGCAATGATTTTTGCACATGATTTTTTCCGAAACGATATTCAATAACCGGCGTGAGCAGCTTTTCATAAAGCTGTTCCTGGCGCAGGGAATTTTTAATCACCAGGGGATTTGTTTGTCCCCATGGACAAAACCATGAAAAAGTTTCCGGTGTATCGGTCTCAGAATTAATTTGAACCGGAGAAAACACATAATCGACATCTTTGGTGAACAAATCCATTACATGGCCGTGTGCCAGAATAACCGGAAAACACGGTTCGGCGATACAGCCTTCACGTGCCTGCTCAATAATTCTGCGATTTGTAACATCGGAAAGTACGAGTTCAACACCCAATTCGGCAAAATAGGCGCGCCAGAACGGAAAACGATCGTAAAAATACATGGATCGTGGTATACCGATAGAAAGATCATAACTATTAGAATTCGGTATATCCTTAAAAAGCAGTTGATGATAAACCTGAACCAGGTCGGGCAGTACCGGCTTTTGCGGCAATTTTTTATTACCACGATATTTTTCAGAACACTTGTCGCCCCAAAAAGTTTTTTCTCCTGCCACAGTTATCTGCTGGATTTCACATTGATTGGAGCACGATTTACAGGTGAAATGTTTTATCTCAAACTCAACCTGTTCCAAATCAAATCCGAAAAAACGGCTGGGTGCAGACGAATGCTCGGTTTTCTTCTTTGCCAGAAGCGCTGCACCCACTGCACCTATAACCCCATTATGAGGCGGTACGGTTATTTTTTTTTCCAGGGTCGTCGCAAAAGCGGCAGCGACGGACTTGTTATATGCCGTGCCTCCCTGGAAAAAAATATTTTCCCCAATCTTCCGTTCACGCACAACCCGATTGAGATAATTTTGTACAACAGCCATAGCCAAACCGGCTGTAATATCCTCAATTCTGATGCCCTGACGTAAAAATGCAGTCACATCTTTTTCCATAAAAACCGTACATCTTTCTCCCATCTTTACAGGACTGAGTGAGGACATGGCCAACTCGGTAAACTGATCCTTTATAGATATTCCCAATTTGTGTGCCTGTTCTTCCAAAAATGAACCCGTTCCGGCTGCGCATGCTTCATTCATGGTAAAATCAACCACAACACCATCCTCGATGGAAATAAACTTTGAATCCTGGCCGCCGATTTCAAAAATAGTATCCACTTTCTTATTACTTCGGCGGGCAATAAAATCAGCGCCGGTTTTGTGTGCCGTAATTTCATCATGAACAACATCCGCTCCGACCAGGGCTCCGATCAACTCGCGTCCGGACCCGGTGGTACCGACGCCCAGAATGTTGAGTTTTCCGGACCATTTTTTTGCCCATTTTTTCAACTCCCTTTGCACTACTTGCACCGGGCGGCCTTCAGTGCTTGTATATACGGAATCGAAAACCATTCCGTCCTCGTCAAGCAAAGCCAAGTTCGTACTGACAGATCCCACATCGATTCCAAGATATGCCGGTACGGGAAAAGTTCTAAAATGGCCCGAATACTGTTCATCAAGGATTTCAACCAGAGTGTCGTCAAGTTTTACACCACGCGGGATGGATTCACCGGTTTTAAAATGAGGAACAGACTGAAAAACTGCCTTTTGCAACATTACGCCGCCGGAAATCACAATACAACCAAGAGCACCCGCGAAATTGTATAGCTCAGGTACTTTTAAATCTTCAATTCCAAGAATTTTCTCAAGGGCGCTAACCACCCCCTGATTACCGGCGACCCCCCCAATGAAAACAACCTGTGATTTCAGCTCTTTTCCACGAAGTACGGTGCCTTTATAATTACGAACCACCGCTTCACAGAGTCCTTTAAAAATAGCACCCGGCGAATAACCACGTTGTTGCGCATGAATCATGTCCGATTTTGCAAAAACAGAACACCGGCCGGCAATATTGGCAGCTCTGTCGGCATTCAGAACCAGGGATCCGATTTGATCCACTGAATAATTTAAACGAAGGGCTTGTTGATCGATAAAAGAACCGGTTCCGGCCGCACAATCACCGTTTCTTTCATAATCTATTATGGTTAACCGATCCGACTGATCATTTACTCTGATATACCGGGAAGCATCACCACCAATTTCCAGAATCGTTCGAACCCCGGGGACCAAAAGTATTGTACCATGCGAAATGGCCTTGTACTCATTCACAAAAGGATACTTGAAAGAATCTGCGAATGAGCTTCCGTGAGAGCCGGTCACTTGAATTTCAAACTCCTGATGTTCCGGAAAGGAACGAACAAATTCCATCACACAGTTGATTGCCGCTTTTTGCGGATTCCCAAAAACCTGACATATTTTGGTCGCAAAAATTTGTGATGATAGGGTTGAAAATTTTAGCTGTTCATTCAATAAAAAGGCCGGATTCGGTTGCCCCGATAAAACCGCTGCAAGTTTTACACTCACAGAACCAATATCCAGGCCGATTTTGATAATTTTTCGATCCACGATATATCCGAAATTAGCCGATAGAATTTATCACGTTTTGTATTTTCGAAAGCTCATAAAATGAAAATATGTGCTTTTTCCACAACTATCAAGATAACAAACATTTTAAAATGTATCAAGTACATTTACTAAAAAGGGAGTATACTAAGACATATATTTACTTATCTGTTTCGAGAAGAGCAGCGACATTGAGCCGGCCCCCGCTCACTGTGATGCCGTCAAACGAACTTAATTTGTCAGCGGTTGATAAGATTCTGTTTTTTATATCCATAACACTCAGCCCGGTTTTATTTGACATCAAGAGTGCTGCCGCTCCGGCAACAAATGGAGTCGACATAGATGTGCCGGTCATATTTGCATATTGATCGCCAGGGATGGTGCTGTATATCTCCTTTCCGGGCGCGGCAAGATCAACAGTTGTCGCACCATAATTTGAACCAGGCAATGCCGCATAAGCGCTGCTGCACACAATACCGCAATTGTCACCACCGCCACCGCTTCCCCATAGTGCCCGAGCATCATTATGATCCGATGCGGCCACTGAAATAACATTATCTACGTCGTAACACGCCGGATATTCGGGTGTAACATCTGTATCTTCTCCATTATTGCCCGCTGCAGCAACAAACAATATATCATGGTCCATGGCATATTGAACGGCATCCTTCAACGCCTCGGAAAAACCCGATCCTCCCCAACTGTTGCTTAATACCTGAACGCCCATATCTGCAGCATAGATTATTGCGCCCACGGCATCAGCAGAACTGCCAAAACCCATATCATCCAAAAATTTCAGCGGCATCATTTGTACCTGCCAGTTTAA
>JAFGEC010000598.1 GCA_016931775.1 Candidatus Zhuqueibacterota bacterium
AGCGGACCGCCCAGCCGGCGGAGCGGATGGTATTTGGTCAAATTTTGAAATTCTTCACCAATATTTTCCATATTATCTCTTTTTATTTAAGTTGGATGACATAAATTTTGCCGATGGGTGAAGTTCTCCGGTTCAATTTGCAGAGTGGAATGATGGATGCCGAATTGGTCCGCCAGTAATCGTTCACATGCATCCAGACAGCGTATCCACGAATCCAAGTCGGATTGATCCGTTTTTATCCTCAAGTGTGCACTGAGTGACGGCATACCGGTCGTAATAGTCCAGATATGCAGGTCGTGCACCTGCCGGACCGACGGTATGTTTTCGAGGGCTTGTTTTATTTGTGAGTAATCAAGATGAGAAGGTGTCGCTTCCAAAAGAACATTGGTCGCTTCTTTTAAAAGTCCCACGCTGCTGTAAAGGATCAAGATGACAATAACGAGGCTTATCAACGGATCGATGGGTGTCCAATGCCACTTCCAGATAACAAATCCGCCGACGACCGCACCCACCGATCCCATTGTATCTGCAACCATATGCAAGAAGGCGCCCCGGATATTCATGAGTGCCAATGCGCCTACATCCGTCAACATATGCCCGGCGTCAGCCAGCAGAGCCAGACTGTTTGTAACCAGACCGCCGATAAATTCTATAATTAGAAACGACAAATTGATCCACAGTACCGTCCAAAGCCTCTTTTGTCCGGCCGAGGACGGGCCATGCGGAAGATGCGAATGATTGGGTTCGTTATGTATATGGGGCTCTTTTTTCATATTGAAAGATAAAGACTAGAACGAAGAAAAGCAAGACGACGTTTGTACCATGTACTCAGAAACCGTTATCCTTGTCTGTATACTTAAAATCACTGCTGATATCAATAATCAACAGGTTTTTGGGTTGCCTCATTAATCTGCTTGACGATTCTTGTGGCACCGGATAATCCGTCAATGTCGACCGATTTGTCGAATGATGCCTGCATGGGCTCTTTTAATGTTGCCTGAGCCAGTTTCCAGTGTTCGGTCGTCACCGGTCCGGTTATTAATTCCGGCACATTATAATTTTTTATAAATGTATCATAAAACTGCGGATCTTCTTGCGGCAGGAGAACCGGTTTGCTTGTGTTACCGCTATCGTCCAAATAACTGAAATATAACCGGGAACACAATCCGTCTCTTTTTTTACTGCAGAAAACAAACCAGCGGCCGCCGCTCGACCAGCTGTGATAACTTTCCACATGATCGCTGTTCACTTTCATTTTCCGGTAATTGTTATTTGTCAAATCCATCAAATAAAGGTCACTGGAGGTAAAATGGATGGTAAAATAGCCGTAATCGCTCATGCAAAACATTAAATACCTGCCGTCCGGTGATATTTTGGGAAACGATATGCTCTTTCCCGTTTCCGATGCAGACAAAACCGGTTCCACATTGCCCCACGCGTTCGTTTCCGTATCGTAAGCGATCCGCATTAAATCGTATTTTACGTCACGATAGTCCATTTTTTCATCAAAAGGAGGGCCGCTGCAAAAATATATATACCGACCATCGGCACTCCAGACAGGCAGATTCTCCAGACGTTTCGTGCTCACTTTGGGTGATGTGGTGATGGTGTTGGTTTCAATATTATAGACAATGATGTCCGATGCGGTATCTTTTACCAGGATATTTTTGTCCTGATGGGCATGAAATTGCTGGTAAATCATGTTCACAGAAAAGGCAACATGTTTGCCGTCCGGATGCCAGGAGGGATAAACACCGGCGGACATTGTGTAATCCGTCCCTGTATTGATTTTTCGTACATCGTCATCGTTAACAAAAATTGTACCGCTGTAACCCGCCCGCATATGAAACAGCATTTTCTGGGGATTGTTTTTGCAAAAAGAGTGGCAATTCATACAGTTGCGTTTGGCCACCCGGTTTGTAAAAATGGGGGATTCTGAGAAATTTTCAATATTTCGTTGATAAAGTCCCATTTCCCACCATAAAGTATAACCGGGATGAATGAGACGGTAAACGACAAAGGAATCGATTTCCTGCAGTGCTATTTGATTTTGCATCTTGCGGTATTTTTTCCACTGGTTTTGGCTGTTTTTGATATAAATATCGATATCTATCCGGCCGCCACGATTCGATTGCAGGAGCCGTTTCCACCTTCGGGCGGGAATTTTGATTGTATTTCTTTTTGAGAAAATATTGATGTGGTTTCTGCCGGCTCTCATGTGGACGAGAAATTCCATACCGTTTTCACATATTTTAAAATTTAACGGTGCGATGTTGGGAGGAATGAGAATTTCCGAATAATCGGGATCGATTTTTGCCGGTGTATCGACCTCCGTATATGACTCAACTGAAGTCTCTTTGCATCCTGAAAAATATAAAAGAATAAAAATACTGAAAATTCGAACTCGCCAAATGGTTTTAAAAAAGCTTTTCACGAACTTTGACTCCCTGAATATTAACGTTGGTTTCCTTTGGATTGACATAACGAACATAATACCAATAGGTGTTTTTGAATTTTTTTTCTACGCGTTGCTGAGATATGTTTTTATCTGGTACCAACAACCTGGTAAACTCTTTAAAGTCGTTCAAGGTCGTTATCTGGATATATTTTCTTAAATCAACCGCTTCATGTTGGCCGGATCCGGCTGAGATGACCTGTATGATCAATAACGCCTCCTGAATGTTGCGTGGAATTCGGTTATATGCAGGTCTCTTGAAATTTTGAATATTATTTATGATATTGCCGATTTTACAATCCAGCAGGTAATAGGCCATCAAGTATTCGAATGCCATTCTGTTTTCTGAATTTTCTTTCACAAGCTGTTCTAAATCATAATAGGGGAGCTTGTTGCTGATGAAAAAATCCGTTTTGGGTTTTTGACTGCGTTTCATGGCGAAAAGTTTATCTTTTTCGATCAAAGAGTGGTCGGTAAGGTATTTACCGTATTTTATCGCCCAATTGCGGTGTACCGGACTTTTTTTCAGTAACTTTATAAACTTTTCGGCGGCAGCATACTTTTCATTGATAATATTTGTAAATACCAGTCTTTTTAAAATTCTCGGATTGTATTTATACTTTGCCTGTCCCTCATAAGCATAGGCCTGGGCTGCATTGACATGTCCCAGCTCAAAGTATAAATCACTGGTCGGAATCGCAATTTGTCCTGCAATAAATCTGTTAATAAACAAGCCATCGGGACCTATGATTTGCGGATAGCTGAATAAATTATCGAGCATTTGCCCCGTGTGAAACAGAGCCCTGTTCACATTAAAATTGACGTACAGATCGTATTTTTTTAATTTGGATGACAGATCGAGGACTTTTCGCCACTCCTGGTTATCTGCACAATAATCTATTAAAATTTTATATTTTTGTTCCCGATTAAAAGAGACCAATAGCAAAATGATCGTCATGACGACTACAGCCGGTGCCTGGTAGACCGGTTGACTGAAGAAAAAAGTAAACCGTTTTGGATTTGTGAATTTTTTAAGTAGAAAAGCGGACAGCATGACAATGGGAAGCGATAAAAAGAGCAGATAAAAAATAATATCCGGTTTGAACAGAATGGGCTCAAAGTAAAA
>JAFGEC010000599.1 GCA_016931775.1 Candidatus Zhuqueibacterota bacterium
AATATCTCCTTACGAGAGTATCCAGTGGTTCGTTCAAAAGCCGGATTGACATAATCGATGATCCCTTGCCTGTTCGTGATCATGACGCTGTCCGCTGTTTGTTCCACTGCCTGGGATAATTTATTCAAAGTCGCTATGTTTTTTTTGCGTTCGGTGATGTCCTCAATATGTACCAGTATGGTGTCCCTCGCTATCGGAACAAAGCTCACAATCAGATCTTTGTATTCCCCGGTGCTCCTGAGGTGAAATGCCATTTCTTTTGAAAGCGGTTTTTTCCTGGTGTAACACTTTTGAAAATATTTATAAATGTCCGGATTGTCCGGGTACATAGACGTAATGGTTTGACCGATATATTTTTTAATTTTATCGTTGGTAAACCGGATTGCCGCGTCGTTAATATCCACCAATACAAAATTTTCCCCATTACGCTGCCAGACATAAGTCGGCATGGGAATGCCCATAAATTGCGCTTTGAGTCTTTTTTCGCTTTCATGTTGCGCTAATTGGGCTTTAATATTGTCCGTAATGTCCTGAAGTACGACAGTGCCGCCTTCCACAACACCTGTTCCGTTCGACAAAGGACTGGCGGAAACATTGATGTATTTGCCTTCCGGACGTTCGTCGTTGCGGATAAAGATGATGTCATTGGACACGTGTTGATTGCGTAAAGCTTTGGCAAGAGGGAGCTCTTCTGCCGGATAGGGGGTTATGCCATCCGGATAATAACAACCGTAAACCGTCGACCACTTATCCGGAGGAATGTCCTGTAAGCCGATTCCCAGGATGGTTTTTGCTTTTTCGTTAAAAAATGTAAACTTGCCGTGTTTGTCAGTAACGATAACACCTTCAGCCAGACTGGATAATATTTTATTATATGCGGCGCTGTCTTTTAGATGATGTGTTTTTGAGTTTTCCATATGTAGCTTTTCCCTTATAGCATTTGTCGTTATTGTAACATTGGCAGGTGTGTTTTTATTTCATTTAATTGAAAATAATCGGCATCGGAATAGATATTTTGGGGACTTATTCAGAAAAAGTCTTGAAATTCTTTAGTAAATTCTTTACGTTAGTATTATTACCGTATGAAGATCAGGAGGTCCCTGAATGCACCGTGAAAATAGAAGGTCGTTTATTTCGAAATTCACCGGAGGTTTAGCGGCTATTACATTTTTTGGCCTTTCCACCTGCTCATCCGTAAAAAAACGGCCGAATGTCATCCTCATTATCGGTGACGATATCAGCTGGAACGATCTGGGGTGTTACGGTCATCCTGCAATCCGTACACCCAATATCGACAGACTGGCCGAGGAAGGTGTTCGTTTTACCAATGCATTTTTAACGGCCAGTTCCTGCAGTCCCAGCCGGTGCAGTATCATCACCGGACGTTATCCTCACAATACCGGCGCCGCCGAACTGCATACACCGTTGCCGGCCGGTCAGGTTCCTTTCCCGTTGCGGTTGAAAGAAAACGGATACTATTGCGCTCAGGCTGGTAAATGGCACATGGGTGAGGAAACAAAGCGGGCATTCGACGAGGTGCGTGACAATTGGGGCACAGCTGATCCCGGGGCTGAAGGCGAATGGCTTCCGTTGCTGCAAAACCGTCCGAAAGATAGGCCGTTTTTTATGTGGTTCGCCAGTATCGATGCTCATCGGGGATGGGACGATAAGATCACCCTCCAACGCCACGATCCCAATGAGGTACTGGTGCCAAAGTATCTTGCTGATGCGCAGCCGACTCGTTTGGATCTGGCTAAATATTACGACGAAATTGCGAGGCTGGATGATTATTTGGGGCGTGTGGAAAAAGAGCTGGAAAAACAAGGCGTCGCAGACAATACGATTATCATTTTTATGGCGGATAACGGCCGGCCATTTCCACGCTGCAAAACCCGTGTTTACGATTCCGGAATGAAAACGCCATTCATTGTCAAATGGACGAATGGCGTCAAGGCCGGTTCGGTGTGTAAGAGTCTCATCAGTACTATCGATATCGGTCCGACGATAATGGATCTGTGCGGTATCCCTCTGGAATCGTGTTTTCAAGGCAAAAGTTTTGTAACACTTCTGGGTGATCCTGACCAGCCCTTCCGCACCTACGTCTTTGCAGAACATAACTGGCATGATTTTGAAGCCCTCGAGCGTATGGTTCGTTCGGACCGGTATCTGTATGTGCTCAATGAACGACCCCTGTTCCCCAATTGCGGTCCGGCGGATTCCAACAACAGTTCGTCTCAGAAAGATCTGGACTCACTCGCACAAACCGGAAAACTTACACCTGAACAAGAGGACATTTTTTTGGTTCCTCGTTCGGCGGAAGAATTGTTTGATTTACAAAAAGATCCGGAGCAATTTATCAATGTGGCCGGCGACTCGGCCTACACCGAAACTTTGATGGAGATGCGTCGGATTTTACAGTTATGGCGTGATGAAACGGCGGATACCTCACCGGAAAACCTGACGCCCGATTGGTATGCCCGGTTCACCGGTAAACCGTTGGATATGAAGCGACTGCGCGGTGAGATGCCCGGTGCGGCAAAAAATGCAATGAAGGTGAATGCCCAAGGGCCGTTTTAACGGGCGGGATGTGAATGTCCGGTTACGGTTACAACTTTAAAAAAATATAAAACGGTAAATATAAGGAATATCCCTATGCGAATTATCATTCTGCCCGGCCAAGATCAGGTGAGTGAATGGGTGGCTGATTATGTTGCCGGGAAAATAAATACCGCGGCCCATAAACCGTTTGTACTGGGATTACCTACGGGATCTTCGCCGTTGGGTACATATGAAAACCTCATTATAATGTTTAGGCAAGGAAAGGTATCTTTTAAGAATGTTGTGACATTTAATATGGATGAATACGTCGGCTTGCCTCAGAATCACCCGCAAAGTTATCACTATTTCATGTTTCATAATTTTTTCAAACATATCGATATTTCCCCCGAGAATATCAATATATTGGACGGCAATGCGGAGGATCTGGAAAAAGAGTGCGCGGAATATGAAGAAAAAATAGCGCGGGTGGGTGGAGTGGATCTGTTTTTAGGGGGTATCGGCCCTGATGGGCATATTGCATTTAACGAACCCGGATCATCGCTATCCTCGCGCACGCGGATAAAAACGCTGGCTTACGATACACTTGTCGCCAATTCCCGTTTTTTTGATAATGATATCCGTCAGGTCCCCAAAATGGCTCTCACCGTAGGCGTGGGCACGATTATGGATGCCCGGGAGGTTATGCTGGTTATCATCGGTTATAAAAAAGCCCGGGCACTGCGCCAGGTTATTGAGGAGGGCGTCAATCATATGTGGACCGTTTCCATGATTCAACTGCATAGGCATGCAACGATCGTTTGTGATGACGATGCGACAATGGAACTCAAGGTGGGAACGGTGAAATATTTTAAGGATATCGAGAGGGTGGCGGGGTTTAAGTTTTAAAATATTTTGATTATGGTTGAATAAAAGCGGACATCATCGACCTCCATAACCACCGGAAATACCGTCTCGTTAGTGGAATCTCCGGCCCACGAACCGCCGATACCGATGTTGAGAATGATGTAAAATGCCTGATCGAACGGCCAGTTGTGTGGCCCCTTTTTCTCATTGGGTACTGTTTTATATTTATTGTCATCCATAAAAAAATCAATTTTCTTTCCGTGACTTGAGGGATTCCGGATCGGCCCATGGTCGTTCTTCTCGTTAAAAAACGGCAGATTTCCTGACCTGATACAAGGAATTAGCTTCTTCAACCGTACCTGAAACAGTGGCAAAGACCATCTTTTTCGTTTTTGATCTTTGGCGATCAAGATACCCATGCATTATTTCTTCATTTTGCTCTTTATCAGTCCTGTTGTCCTAACGGAAGGTCATTGTTTTTTCTAATGTAATCCGCATCGATGGTCCGTCTGGCACCGGACTTTATATTGACGAATTCCGGTATGTTTACCGCCCGGTCGTTTGAGGTGAAATTCCTGAGCCAGACAGGAGGTGTTGAATAACCTTTTTCATCAATATGTGTCAAAAAAAGCTGCGTATACGGACCAAGCTCTTTTGATGAGAAAACAAGCCACTTGCTGTTGGGCGACCAGCTGTGCCACGAATTCATACGGCTGGTATTACAATTCATCCGGCGTGGCGGTCCGTCATTGGCCGGCATAATATATAACTCGCTGCCCCGCTGGTTCAGCATATAACTGGGTGCCTGTGTAAATACTATCCATTTTCCGTCCGGCGAATATTTGGCAAAAAAATTGCTTTTGCCGTTGTTGGATGCGCCTTGTAAAAGTTCGGCTGAACCCCCTTTACCGTCGTTAAACGGTATTTTGTATAAATCAAATAGGAACGGCTTGAGATCGGCGTTTATATCCATAAACCGCCTTGTTCCCAGAACCAATGCGGTCTCCATACTGGATAACGTGGGACCTATATACTTGATTGGTGTGTTGAGTTCAGGAGCGTGCGCACGGGCAAAAATGATGGTTTGCCCGTCCGGACTCCAAACACCGTTGCTTTGTACGAATTCCGGATCGTCCGCTCCGGGGAGGTTGAAAAATTTTTGCTTTTTAACGTCATAAAATGCCAGTATACCCCGCACCGGGAAGAAAAGCTGGCTGAAATAGGGATCGTTTTGATCGATGAAAACGGATCGATCATGTACGGAACTCAGAATAAAGTTACCGTCAGGTGATATCCGGGAAAGCAGACCCAGAGTGGGGATCCGCCTATTGCGATTAAAGTCCGTCCAACTGAGAATTGTTTCCTGCGTCACTACGGTGTTTTCTGTAAACTCGGCAATCATGTATCCGCCCTTGTCCGCTCGAAAATCTATATCCATTCCCACCTTGTTGCCGTCTGCAGAAAAGGAATGGCAGTTGGCGCAGGTAGGCATGTTGTTCATAACCACCTGAGTCGAATCGTAACTGGAAATATTTCCCA
>JAFGEC010000600.1 GCA_016931775.1 Candidatus Zhuqueibacterota bacterium
CGGGCAAATAGACCTTGTTCCCGTTCACCGGGAAGGTGAGGGACCGTCGATAAACGTGCGGATCAAGAATTTTTCAGATCAAGATATGTTTTTGCAAAATCTGCAGCTGGCAGAATCCAGGCAAAATAAAATCCTGTTCACAAAGGAAAGCATTACCATCCCGGCTCGTCAGACGATAAACGCAGCGACGCTGGATGCCGCTCAGTCGTTCGGGTGTTACAAGTATATTTTATCCGCAGTACGGGACGATCAGGCATTGCAGCTCGATCAGGTGGAATAATTTGTATACCCGGAACAGGCGGCGGACTTTCAAGGATTTGGTTTTTCCACCTATTGGGCGTTTCAGGAGCCACGCGTCAGTGAGCCGTTTAAATATTTTGTCAAAGAAATGAAAAAGTTGGGATGCCAATACGTGCGGGCAAACATTCCCTGGGAGGACGTCGAACCGGAACCGGGCCGTTATGACTGGCGGATTCCGGCGGATATGCTGCATTTTGCAGAGCAGGAAGGCCTGAGTATTTTATTCTGGATGTTTCCAACCACACGTGGATCCGGTCTGGGTGACGGCGGCGTTCCCTGGTGGTCGTTGAAAGAGCCGGCTATCGACCGGGACGGCAACAAGGGATTTTTCCCCACATTGTGGAGTCCGTTTTACCGGCAGCATTACTTTGGCATGATAGACGAATTTACCAAAAAATTTTCCCATGCACCTGCCTTGGACCGGTTTGTGCTGGATTTCGGCAATTCCGATTTTCCGTACGGGTATTACTATTATGTAAATCCGCCGCACCTGTTCGACTATTCCCGGTATGAGCGTGAGGCATTTGCCAAATACCTTCGTCAGGAATCGGATTATGATCTGGAAAAAACATCCCGGCTGTTTGGCAGAGAATTCAATTCCTGGGAGGATATTCCTGTACCATTGGTGGAAGAAAAAGAACCTTGGAGAATTTATCTCAATTTCCGGCGCTGGAGTGTGCAGATCGGTATGGAGAAAGTGGCCGATATATGTGCACGGAATGCGCCGGAAAAAACTGCGCCCGATCCGCCGGGGCACGGTCTCGGGTCGATCGCCGATTTGAACGCGAGCTGGTACGATGTGAAAAAACGGCACTGGTGTGAAGAACAGAAATTCGACAAAAAGTATACCCGGCTGCACAACGCCGGTCCGCAATGGGGCGGTGAGCCCTGGCAGGTGGGCGGTTCATATAAAGAGTACGATGACGCATTGTTCGGTTCTCTGCGCTACAACGCGGATTATTTTGGCATTCCCGCACCGGACATTGCCTGTGATGCGGAAGGCATTGCCCGTATCGGATTTATCCGTCGGACGATAATGGGCGCCTCCAGAAGGCCGGCAAAAATCGCCGTCATCGATAATACGGCATGGAACGTCTTCCAGTCGTACTGCCAGGTGGCCTCACGTATGGATCAGGAGGCCGACCTGCTGTGCAGTCAGCACAGGTTTGATTTTTCCTGCTACAAACTTTTGGTTCTGCCCAATGACGAGTTGTTATCCTCCGTCGGTACGGTGACGACGGCGGGATCGTTACTGCCGACCGACGAACACTGGTACCGGCTGGTGCGGGAAAGCGTGGAGAACGGATTGACGATTTTAGTATATCCGAAAACCTGTTTGATCGGACGCACGCCCGTGCAAATGACCTTCCTCAGACAGGTGATGGAACTGGAAGATGTCCGCTTTGGTGAACGCAAGAAGCGGATCCTGCACTATCCGGTAGAATTCGGCGGCGGGGAAACCGGTGGTCAGGCGGTTTCGGTGCTCGCCGATGGTGAGGTTTTGCTGCGTGATGAGGCGGGCGATCCGATGCTGGTGAAACGTCAATTTGGAAAAGGAGCAATTCTGCTGGCCGGCTGGGACAATGGGGAAGATTCTTTTGACGGCCGACGTAATTATTTTGAGCAGCAACGAATCGGCGATCATTCACTTGTCAAAATTGCCTGTTATTTAAATATTGATTCAAGGGATGTAAAATCGGATCAATTGAACATTTATAAATCCCTGCTTTCTCAAAAGGACAAACAATATTTTATCGCTTACAGCCATCTCAAAAGTCCGGTGGAACAGTATTTTAAAGTAAAACTGCGGAATCCCGCCCACCAGGCATTTGACCTGGCAACCGGTGATGTGGTGCCGGTTAAAAGTCTTGGGGAGGGATGGTACGGATTTTCTCTGGTTATTGAGCCCCGGAAGGGACGATATTTGTGTTTTATTAAAGCCGAATCGTGAAATTTGTAATAAAAATAATGAATTGAATAATATGTCACTCTTGGGGGGGACGGTGCGACGCATCTCCGTTTTGGGTGGGTTAGATATTTAAAATATAGGCTAAATATCATGCAACGATGCGTCGCACCTATAAAAGTTCCCCCCTGTTACTCACATATTATTGAATTGAATAATCTTGACGCTGCGAAGTGCGGCTTTCATTTGCTCATTTTCTTAATAACCCGGATGTAACAATTATATTCAAATCAGGATATCCTCCGAAGGTGTCTCATCCCTGTTTTTGAGCTCTTTTTTAAGATCATATCCTATAATCCCAAAAGTTCTAAAAAATCCCGTAATAAATACTTGACAAGTGGTAAATTAATAAGTAATTTGAAAAGTCTAGGTCAAATAAATTCAATCATTATAACGAATTATGAAAAGAGTATTCAACAAAGCAAACAACAAACAACAAGCTGAACAATACGATATCGAACAGCAGATATCAATGACACCCGATGAACGCCTCAGCATTGTCGATGAATTGAAGAGGAGGGTTTTTGGTGACAATGTTCCTGATCTCAGGAAAGCACATCAAAAGTGATATCCCGACATCATTTTTCGACTGATATTCTTGAGTTTCTCGAGATATTGTTTCAGTACAAAGTTAAATACCTGATAATCGGTGGTGAAGCTGTTATTTATTACGGATTCGCCCGGTTAACAGGGGATATTGATCTTTTTTATGACCGCTGCACTGAAAATACAGGGCGACTTTACGAGTCTTTGTTACAATTCTGGGATCATTCCATACCTGGATTATCGGATAAAGAAGAATTGCTTGAGCGAGATGCTGTTTTTCAGTTTGGTGTACCTCCACACCGGTTGGATCTTTTAGGTGATGTTGAGAAGATTGCCTTTAATGACGCCTAGCAGCATAGAAAAATTGAAACAATCAAATTGGACAATAAACAGATAGAGGTGTATTTCATCGGTCTGGATCATTTGATTGAAAACAAAAGACATGTCGGCCGTCCCAAAGATTTACAAGATCTAAAATATCTAACGGCATTAAAACAAAAAAAAGGTAGAGACGTTTGAATGGTTGACGTATAAACTATAAAACGTATCAACGTTCGTGCATTTTTACATTCCCATTTTATTTTTTCTAGAGTTGTTTCAACCGAAAACTGATTTTTTCAGCCAATTAAATTAGTCCAATGGAAAGTCCGACACTTTACCACCCGAAGTAATAATATTATTAAATTGATAATAGTATTATCAAATTAATAAGGATTTATATTAATCCTGGATTTTTATAATGGTATAATTAAAAATAAAACAATGTTTTATTGGTCTCCGGGCCTATGGTCTGATTATTGCCTGACACGTGTATATCTAAACGTTTTGTTTTTAAAATCCGTCCGTTTGATAAGAATATTTTACCAGGGAAAAAAAAGATGGCAAAAAATTATCTGTTTGTTGTAGGTCTTATCCTGTCCGTTTACTCGTTTTGTTACGCACAGACCACCGGTAAAATTGCCGGCAAAGTTATAGAATCCGGAACAGGTGAACCCCTCCCCGGTGCAAATGTCATCATTGAAGGAACCGGCAGAGGCGCCGCAACCGGCAGTGACGGCTTTTTTTATATCATCAATGTTCCACCGGGTGCCTGGACAATTCGCGTTGAAATGATGGGATATGAAACCAAAAAATATAACGATTTTCGCGTATCGGTCAACAGAACGTCGAATTTGACCGCGGAGCTAAAGGCGACCGTGCTTGAAGGTCAGGTTGTCGTTGTTCAAGCCGATAAAATTTCCATTAAAAAGGATCAGACCAGTTCGATTCGCAATGTGTCCTCTGAGGAAATCGATCTTTTACCTGTCGAGGATACCGGAGCAGTGATAGAAATGCAGACCGGCGTTGTGGGCGGACATTTTCGCGGCGGCCGGATCGGTGAAGTGTCCTATATGATTGACGGTATGCAGGTGGATAATGCCTTGAATAGATCGAAAGCCGTGGATCTGGACAAGGACGCGGTCCAGGATATGGAGGTCATAACCGGCACTTTTGACGCAGAATATGGCAATGCCATGAGCGGTGTCGTGAATCTGGTGACCAAAGACGGCCAGGATCAGTTCCACGGCAAGGCGGAAGGCCATCTGGCCAACTATATCACATCCCATGATAATTTTATCGGCCTGGAAGCCACG
>JAFGEC010000601.1 GCA_016931775.1 Candidatus Zhuqueibacterota bacterium
ATTTTTATACATTTAAAAATTTAACCTCAAAATCAATGGTGTAGAAAAAACAAATACTTACGACACAAGTCCGACAGGCTCCTAGGTTTATTATTGGATATTATCTCTCTAATTTGCTTAAAAATAATTGTTTAAGTAATTTATATGGTTGCGTTATATCCGGCATTTTAATACCCAAAATGCCGGATATCGCAATATCCAGCATTTTTTATGACGTTTTCTACTTTATTCTTGAATAAATAGTATGGAAATATATTGAACGAGTCAAGAGAAAATACCATTCTATTTTTTTCAAACTCATAAGACGTATCCCAATAACCTTCCTTATCTGTGCTACTTTTTACTTTTTTACGACCATCCAATCACATTCATCCTTGTGGGTTTTGTTTGCTTTCGTTCCAATCACCCTAATCTGGTTTTGACCGGGTGCAAGTTTAACAGATTCCCATGTGATTTTATGAATCTCGGATTCCATTTTTTTGTTAGAGATGAATATATCATTGATATACAATTCTACGGAATCGAGGTTGGTATAAACGGATACCGGAACGTTGTCTTCAGTACGCTGGTTGTTCCGCCTGCTTAAAATATAAAGCACGGGCTCATCGGACCAGTTGGCTTTGTAAAAGTAAAAGGCATCCTTTTTTACTTTTCGGTCATGGGTTATCAGTCCCTTGTGATTGATGAAATCACGGTCACCCCGTCTGGCAATGGACCAACTGAAATCGAACATATTCCAGATAAATTTACACCAGATATCTTTCCGGTCTTTGACGTTTTTCCAGACTTTTTCGTGAAACAGCCTTTGAAATTGTCTTCAAACGGACCTCCGTTGCCGTAGGTAAAATCGATCTCTGTGTCAATCCGGGTATGTTTAGGTGTTCCATTAAAATCTGGATTGGTATAATATTCTGCATACAGACCCTGGCCCTCCTTTCCTTTTGGGGGCAATAATTCTTTTGAAGTGGTTTTTAAAACAGGAACAAACCTGGATTCAATCAGGATCTCAACTTCAATATCAGCACGTTTGTCAGAAACACTTTTCGGGTGAACATATACACCACTGGACGTATAATCCATTCGGTCAATACACATATTCGATGTGCTGAAAATTGTGACAGGTCTGTAGATACCGCCGAAAAGCGGATAAAGGTCGGTTCCTGAAGGCGCTACATCAGGCTGCACAGAGTTATCCACTTTCACTGCAAGAAAATTTGATTCTCCTCTTCGCAGATGTTCAGTCATTTCAAAACAGAAAGCAGAATATCCCCCTTATAGAACATCCAATCCTCAAGCTGGAAAAAATTTCTATGCTGAAGAAAATTTTGAGGGAATAGAGATGTATTATTTAAAAGTATAAGAAAAACTGACATATTTAATATATATTTTTTCATTTTATTTTTTTCCCTCCAGTTATCTTTTTTCTTGTTATCATGACGTCTTTTTTGACTTGGCTGCATACAAGCATCAATTTTATTTTCTGCATTGTTTGTCTCCCCTTACTTTTGTAAAATTAATTTGCGTGTTTCCGAAAGTTGATTGGTTCGAATTTTGTAAAAATATAATCCGCTGGGTAATCCTATTGCCTGCCAGGATATTTCATATTCTCCTGCCGGCTGAAATTCATTGACCAATGTGTCGATCTCTTGTCCTGCAAGATTATAAATCTTTAACATAATATGGCTAAATTTTGCCAGCTTGTATTTTATCCTCGTTGAAGAATTAAATGGATTGGGATAATTTTGATGCAATTTAAAATTTTTCGGCATGGACTGAAAAACATTCTCTTTAATGCTCGTTTCGATATTTCTTGTATGCAACTTTAAAAAATCCCACATAACATCCGTAGCATCTATTCCCGGATCGACAGTTCTGGGCCAACTGTGTCCCCAGTTTTCAATGGTGTACAATATGATATCACCTTTCCCATCCAAAGAAGCCCATTTTTTACCGACAATTCCATTTTCGTTATAAATCGTTTCCGGGGTAGAACTGCAATTATTGACCCCGCGCCATATTGCCATCAAGGAATCTACATGAGGAAGAACGATAATGCTGTCCCCCCTCCCTTCATAAGGGCATATAGGATCTTCAAGGCCATGAAAATGAATAATTGGAACCGGATATTCAGGATCACAATACTCGTACACCATTTGCCCTGTATTTGTGGCGATTGCCGCAATCCTGTGAGACAATTCTGCTGCTACGCGATATGCCATCATAGAGCCATTTGAATGACCCAGTAAATAGATTCTTGTTGTATCAACATTATAATAATTTTCAATCATCGTATCGATGACTGCTGATATAAATCCGAGATCATCTGTTCCCTGACACATCTCCTCATACCCGTCGCCTGCATTCCACCATGAAACCACGTTATAAATCAGGGCACTTGGTGCTGCCACGATAAATTTTTCCTTTGCCGCTTTCTGTCCCAAAAATGCAGTACTTATCATTCCATAACCCTCTGATCCGGCACCATGCAAGGCGACAACAAGGGGATAACCATTAGGATTCGGATCCAATGATGGTTCAAATACTGCATATTCCCGCATAATACCATCATACATGAATTCTTGATATTGTCCATGAAGCATTTGAGTCGCCAGGCAAATAATCGCGGCTAAAAGTATCGATTTTTTTTTCTGCATGGTTTGTCTCCTTTTATTTTTGAAAAATTAATTTCTTTGTTTCGAAAAAATCATTTTATACAATATACGAAAAAATATTTATAAAGTTGTTGCAGGGGCATTGAAATTTGATTGAAAGAATGTCGGAATTTTGTTGAAGGTAAAAGGCAGTTGTTGCAACGGAGAAAAAAATTGTTCAAGGGATGGCATAAAATGAGTTGTATATATTTTCCTTGTAGCCACTTGTTTTTATTTAATAAAATTTTTACAAATACATTTGAAGAAAATGTTGCGAAAGTGTTGCGGCCGTCTTGTAAAAATGTATAACAGACAATTTTGCTATGCATTTGACGAAATAATTTATAAATTCTAAGGCCTGAAATTTAGATTGTGTAAGCATAGTCGCTGGGGATAATAAATGGTTGCAAAGCGTACGAGACAAATTTTATTAATTGAAGATGAAGCCGGCGCCGACGATTACCTCACCAAGCCGTTTGATATGATGGAACTAATTGCACGAATTAAGGCTCTTATTCGGCGAACGGAGCAGCCGGAGGATTCGCCAAAACAGCAAGCGCTCATTTATGAAGGAATTTTGCTGGATCTGGATATGCGGCGCGTGGAAGTGGACGGCAAGGGAATCGAACTAACGCCGACTGAATTTAAAATCCTGGAGATCATGATTCAAAAGCCCGGCGTGGTTTTTAGTCGAAATGAGCTTATCCAGTTTGTATTAGGGTACGATTATGAGGGCTATGGCCGCACGCTGGATTCGCATATTGTGCGGCTGCGCAACAAAATAGAGCTTGATCCTAAATCGCCGCATTATTTTAAAACAGTGTTTGGGATTGGGTATAAATTTGGGGAGGGTAAATGAAAACCTATTCATATCGTGAGAGGTTTGACGTGAAACAAAAGACGAAAGGCAGGTTTTTAATTATGTTCATTTGGCGTGTAATTGCCGCTCCGTTACATGAGTAGAGAAAAAAATGAAAAAGTTTCGTTCAATATATTCGAAAACAATTGCTATTTTAACATCGATGTCACTGACGCTGTTTACAATATTGATGTTGATAAACACAAGGCTTCTTCGAAATGAATTAATAAAAGTATGGGTTAATATAGAGCGACCGCGAATTATGCGGCTATTTGAAACGTTAGATCGGAATTTTAATAAAAACACCGATCCCCAGACGCTTCATGAAGAGCTAGAAAAAATACAGTTTAGATTTAATCTGGAGCTTTTTGATCGTTCAGGGAATTGGATTACTGGAAGCTATTCCAATGTCGCAGCGTATTAAGAAATTAGTGGAGAATCTGGAGGAAAGCAACGCCGCCCGGCAACGACTGCTTGCTCATGCTTCGCATGAAATCAAATCGCCTCTGACTTCGGTGAAGGGATTTATTGATATAATCGAATTCGATCTTGAAAAGACGACCGCACTGACAACCGACCCGGAGCGGCTGTCGCAAATTCTTGACAACCTCTGGAATAACGCCCTTAAATACGGCGATCTTTCCCATCCCATTCACACATTTTTATATACTGAAAACAACGTCATTCATATTAATATCAGCAATTTTCTCGTCACCAGGCTTGATATTCCGCCGGAACGGCTATTTGAGCCATTCTACCGCAATCCTTATACTGCGGACAAAGCGGCGGGCTCGGGATTGGGTCTGGCGATTGTGCGCGAATTAACCAAAAAATTAAACGGTAAAATTCAAACGCGTTTAACGGATGAGATGATTGAGATAGAATTGCTTTTTTCTTTTTAGCTTTTCGCGCATCAAACCGTTTCGAATAAAGAAACGACGATTGACTTATTTTTATTCTCAAATGATAAAGACTGTGTGAAAACAGGTTTTGCCGAAGGGGAGAGGGTGGTTTATAAATAGCACCGGGTGTCCGATATTACAACGACACTCCTTTGAGCGTGTGGCATGGAACAAGTCCCATGCCACACGATATGGTTATTATTCTGAATAAAACCTGTCACTCACACACAGGACTTCCGTCGAAAGCACATCTGCACTGCAGGTAATCCAGCACAATGGCTTTGTCATGTATTATACATCTCATCATTTACCCGATTGTCCTTTTCATCTCGTGGTCGGAGGATGTTCGTTATTTTATAATTCCAAATTACAGCCGTCGAAAATCCTGCTACTAAAAGCACTAAAATTTCTACAGGTGCAGCAGTACGAAAATGAGACCATATAAGTATAGCTGCCGTTGCACCCCATACTCCCAATGTGCTAATCGATTTTGCAATGTTATCATTCATCTTTCATCTCCTTTTTTTATTCTCATACATTTTACTTATAAATGCAAATAATAATTGCTACTATTCTCTTAAAGCGTGTTAATCGATGTCGAAAACTTAAACCGCAGTTTTCTTGAGCGCCTTTATTCAGATTTCACCAATCTAAAACTAATCCCGGCCCCCCTGTTTCCGGGGGAATTCCTTAAAGTAGTTTAAATTATAAACCAAAAAATTAAAAAAATTATTCTCCGGGTTGAATGTATTTTTTTAAATTAGTGACATAGTTTTCAAATGCCTCCCTTCCTTGATCGGTAATTGATATGGTTGTATTCGGATAATTATTTTTAAATGATTTTATCACTTTGATATATCCCGCTTGCTGCAATTTTTTGATCTGAATGCTGATATTGCCGGAAGTGGCATTGGTTGTTTCTTTTATGAAATTAAAATTCGCTTGCTCTACCGTCATCAACGTAGAGACGATTGACAATCTGAGTTGTGAATGTAACAGAGGATCAAGATCTTTAAACATTTTCTTTCCTACGGGCATTATTCAGTAATATTCCCGGTATAATTAATCCGATTACCGCTCCCAACATCAGACTGAATCCATGATAATCCCTATCAAGATAGAAAGTAAAAAATCCGATTAAATTCAGTAATAAACCTCCAATGAACAGCGGTTTAAATTTAATGGATGCTCCGGTTACGATCATGGACAAAGCAAGCAGAATTATAAATACCGGTGCCATGGCATCACCAAGTTGCTGTCTAAAAAGAAAACCTAATACCATAAGATTCATACCCATTACCCACCCCATTGTTCCAATGACTCTTGTAAGAAGCGTCTTGGGCAGATTTTTCTTATTTATATTTTTCCTTGTATATATAAATGTATAGATCGCCCCAAGCGGAAATAAGATAGTCGTCCATATGATGTCAAACTTTTTGTACAATCCCAATAGAACAAGAATATACTGACTAAAGAATACGGTGAACGTTATAACGCCCCACAAGATAATAATATGGCCATTTTTTTGAAATCTTTGCTTCGTCTCTTCGATTGTCTTGGTTATCAACAGGAGACTTTCTTCCGGTGTTAAATTCTTTTTATCCATTTTTCTGTCCATTCAATACTGTTTAAAATGATGTGTTGATGTTAATATAAATAAGTTTACAGTATAAAGCAAATAAAAGTTTCATTTTGTATATATTTTTCTAAATCATTATAGTAATTACTCCTGTCGAAAAAATTCTTTTTTCTTTCTTTAGCGAGTTAAACCTCATAAGATGGAGTTTTTTGAGACTTTTTCAAAAATCCATTTGTCAAAATGATAAAATTGTTTTATGATAGAAACCTAATACACTTAAAACAGTATAGTCACGAAAATGAAAAAGTTTATATTTCGCCCCGGGGCAGAATCCCGGGGCGATCATGTTATTTTTTTCTCAATATCCCTGACGATTTATTCAATACTCATTTCACAAAAACCAGCTTGCGCATAGCCGTGAATTCTCCGGCGGTGAGGCGGTAGATATAAATACCGCTGGGAACCTGCCGTCCCCTGTCGTCTTTGCCGTTCCATGTCACGGTGTAATATCCGGCTCGATGGGGTTTGTAAACAAGCACACAGAGCTCATGTCCGATCAGGTTATAGATACTTATACGGACAGATACATCACGCGGCAGGTCGTAACGGATTTCGGTACTGGGATTGAAAGGATTGGGATAGTTCTGCCATAGCATAAATTGCGCCGGCAGATGCTCTTTTTCCTGTTTACGCTCAACGGAGGTGGGCAGAATCTTTATCAAATAATCCTCAACCTCTCCGTCGATGGCAATACCTTTGGGGGACCGCGGACTCACCGTGCTGAACCGGAAGCGGGCAAACGTACTGCCGGTAACTGCATTTCCCGGTACATGGAATTCTAGCGCATGACGTCCGGCCGCCATTTTCACATCCGCAATTACATGTTCTTCCGGTGCGTCCCAGAGGCTGTCACCGTTAAAATCAATCCAGGCATTGAGAATCCCGGTGGCCGGGAATTGCACCTCAATCCCGGCGATCCTTCCTGCCACCAGATCCGAAACAAAAGTTACTCCGTCTTCGTCGTTGCTGCCGCTGCGGTTATCCCCACGCGCCTCCGCATCCGGCTGACCGTCCGGTTCTGCATCAATTCGTTGACCCAGAGAAATACCCGGAACAATATAATGTTGCGCTCCATTGCTCTTTCGCAAGGTGGCGTATCCCGGATCGGGCGCATCCCCGAAATCGAATTCCATTTCATAGAGGTCGGTGAACAGCTCGAACGCCATATCCCACATTTCCGCCACCGGTTCTCCCTCCTGAAAAGACTCATCCAGAGACGGCTCGGAGGGGACAAAAACCCGAACCGCATCATCCTGAAAATAGTGATCGCGGGTTTTCCATCCCCAGACGAGTGAATCCGGAGGCCGATCGTACAACGCGGTGATGCTGAGCCAGAACACCGAGGAATCCGGTTGTTGAATGAACCAGTTGCTGTGGGGGAAAAAAACGGTATAGCGAAAGGTGGAATCCGGCAGGTGTTTAATATCAGGAATATAATCACAGGAATCAAGGGTCTCATGGGCGGCGCTGCGTGAGACGGTATATTCCCAGATCAAAACGCCCGGATGGCTCCAGGGTCGCTCTTCCAATGCAGGAACATCGGTCCAGATGCCGATGCGGAAAAAAGGCGGTGCATTTTCCGGCGCCCTGTCGCCCCGCCAGTTCCGGTACGAACCCCACCAGCGAATCCCGGTAATCGGAGAAACGGTTTTGCAGAACCAGTCATCGGCTACAAACTGCATCCGGAACGTGTCCTGTACCGATTCCACAAAGAATGACGGCTGATTTGTTCTTCTTCCATTAATCGGTACAAAAAATGACGGCTCATCCCAGCCCCAATAGCAATCGGGAAACGGTGAATGGCGATTGTGCAGGGGAGGTTGCGACCATTTGGTAGCGCCTTCGCCGGGTTTTTCAATTAGCACCTTGTAATCCTCCACCTCCCCATCAGGGGCCGGGCCGTCATAATTCAAGAACCGCACCCTGCTGAATCGAAAACGCGCACAGACTTCTGCGGTCGTGGCGGTACCGGGCACCACAATGGACAGATCGTTCTGTCCCGGGCCTAATTGTTGATTGACAAACACCTGCTCACCGGCATCGCCCCAACTGCCGTTATTGTTAAAGTCAATCCATGCATTGAGGACCCCTGAATCGGAAGTGGTTACCGTCAATTTGACGGTATCGCCCAGATAGAGGGGGGTGTTGAACACAACACCATCCTCATCATCCAGACCATGCATATCATCGCCCGATGCAGCGTTGTCGGGCTGACCATCCGGTTCATCGTCTATCTGCGATCCCAAATATAGAAGCGGATCAATGGCGTGCCGTGCTCCGTTGTTCGACAGATAAGTCGGAAAGGAGGGATCCGGCGCATCTCCAAAGTCATACGCTTCTTTCTCTTTTTTCCGGGTCGTCAGGATAAAGGACATATCGATCCTGTCCTCCGCAAACGGATGCCCGAACGGAAAAGATAAATGCGTCCAGGAAGGTGAACCCATGGGATTGCCGGTTGCAAAAACCGCCGTACTGTTAAACTGTTCCGGCCGCCAGCGCGTCTTCCAGCCGAACATCCCGCCTTCGGTCTTGGCTTGAATACAAATCCAATAAAGAATCGGGGCGTTGGGCTTTCCGTTTTGAATAAAAGCCTCCTTGGGATCAATTTCAATATCCAGCCGCCACACCTGAGTATCTCCCCCTTTAATGAGGTTTCCTGTAAAAGGATCCCACCAGTACTCACCGGGTTCGGTTACGGTATGATAAAGTGTTTCGGTAAAATCATCCGTCCTGAACTCTTTATGCCACAAAAGATTTTCAGGATAACCGCCATCCGAAGCAACAGCCGGGGTAAAATTGTCGTAAAATCCCACCCACAGAGAGGTGATTTTGCCTTTTTCATCATTTTTCCAGGAACCCCACAGATGTAAATCCGTGATGGTATCGGTTTTGGCACACTGCCAGTCATCGGCGATCAACCGTGTGGCATCGACACGAACGTCGATCCCGTGAGGCCGCAGTTCGGGCCATTGCGGCGCTTTCATACCATGGGGCGGCTCTTCGATCCATGCCAGATGGTCTTCTACTTCACCATCTTCAGCCGGTCCATCAGGAGCTAATCCGCCCTGAGAGCTGATGCGGAATCGGGTCAAGGTTCGACCTTGCAGCGCACCGGGAGGAATTAAAAACGGAATCATATGGTCACCGTTTGGAAAATAACCGGAAAAGACTTTTTCCTCAGGAGACCAGCCAAGGATTTTATCAAACTCAATCCAGGCGTCTATAATACCGCCTCCGCCGTTGACGGTGACAGGGATATTGACGGTCTGCCCGATCAGCAGAAAAGGCATCTTGACACCATCCTCATCATCGCGATTCTGCAGGTCATCCCCCAGCGCGAAAAGACCCGGCTGACCATCCGAGTCGGCATCGGGATAATCGTTGTTATCCCCCAGCCAGGGGCCCCTGATGTGATGATTGGCGCCGTTATTCACTTTAAGAGTGGGATAAGCGGGGCTATCGGGTGTGTCGTATGCATCCCCCCAATCCAGATCACCTTCGCCTGCTCCCGGTGTAAAACAGTAGTCTTCGGTTTCACCATACAGATACCCCTCCTTGGGTCCTTCTCCAATTCCGTTATGGGCAATATTTTCCGGATTAAATACATAGGGTCTTTCAGCCAGAGTGATACGCATCCAGATCGGTTGCGGAGGCGTTCCTTCGTCGGGAATCCAGGCGTAAAAAGGCTTGGTTGTAAAAAGATGCTTTCCCGTGGATGTCAGTACGATTTTCTGGTTGAACACAGCGGCTTCCGATACAACGCTTCCATCAGGACATACCAGATTACCGCCCCAGCATCCATCACGGTTCCAGTCGAACCACACCAGCACGTAGAACGTATCCTGTTTGATGCTTTTGACGTTTACGATAAAATCCAATGTATTTAACTG
>JAFGEC010000602.1 GCA_016931775.1 Candidatus Zhuqueibacterota bacterium
AATTGGTATAGGGAACTTTATTCAGACAAACCATGGCCTCTATTTGACGTGGTTCATCCGCCCAGGCATCAAAACTTAAAACGTAGTTGTAACCGCTGAACAGGGGAATACCGCTTTGGCGCAGTTGAATGTGTTCGATCTTGGTTCCGCCACGCTCAATGGCAAATTGAGCGACGCTATCTTTTACCGACCATTTCGCAATTGCACGGCTGTCTACAGCACAAGTCCAATCTCTTTTCGAATTATTGAATTGCCCATTTATAACCATATTTTCACCGGGCTTGACAATGTGCACCATGACATTTTCTTCATTTGAGTAGTCACTTTCTTGGCCATTTTTATCGACAGCCGTTACACGAAAATAATATTTGGTATTTGGTTCCGGAAATTCCGTCAATTGAATCATGGTCTGTTTAGATGAGGCAAAAAGCTCGGTCGGCTGCCTTCTAGTACCGGCATAGATATTGTAATGGTCGACATTTGGATCACCAAACTTGTTGAACAGCAGCGTGACCTCGGTCGGCCCAGATTCGATGATTAAATATGGCACCGCGACCATCCCCTCCCATTTGCAGCGATGTACACGATAGCTGTGATATTTTTGAACAAACTGCATTTCAAGGACTTTTTCACCGGACGGTGTGACCTCCGTCACTTTAGGCAAAGAACCATCAGCCCAGTTTATATGCTGATTACCGTTGGATAGCCGCTGGGTATTTCCCATCCAATGGGAATATCGTAAAGGATCGTGACGATACTCCCAGACAAGTGTTGCCGTCATTTTTTCAAGATCTAGTTCGTATTCCGGTACTCGTGATTCGGAATTTGTATGTAAATTGCCGTTATCGAATATGGTATACCTGTTTGGACCCACAATCCGGATATCATGCTGCATTTCGATACCATCCAGAGGATCATTGACAAAGGTAAACTGATTATTTTTACCCCCCAAACGCCAGATAATCTCACCGGTTTGGCGATTAATTTTTGTTACTTCACTTATATGGCGGCTTGAAAGCAGAATGTTGCCGTCAAGATCGATGTCAATGGCATTCATGTGGGGAAAACGAATACTGCTGCCTGTCAGGGGATCTTCAGGAGAAACCATATCGGTGATATCAAAATTATCCCATGCCCGCCACTGGTAAATCATTTCATTATCCGGCGTAAATTCCTGAATGACAGTCTCGTACACTTGCGCATTTTCCTTGCCGCCTTCAACGAATGTGCTCATATCAACAATGTCGGCCTTTATACCAATGAGCAAATAATTGCCGTTCTCGAGAACCTGTAATTCATGTTCATCCGTAGAGTAGCCATTTTTTGCAGTAAAGGTGGCTATTTCCTCAAAGTTATTATTAAAACCAACGAAACGTTCTCCACCATCTCTCTTCAACATGGTGATGATCCCGTTCTTTTGCACCTTGAAGTCACGCCGGCGGTCGCTAAAACGGTTATACCAGACTGGATTACCCTCTGTATCAAAAATGATATTAAAAGGCTGCAGATCGCTCCAATTATTCAGAAAAATGTAATCGCTATGGGGATTTTTGTGCACCGTCACTTCCATGTAAGGGAAATCGCTGGGAACCGATACTCCGTTCGGCATTATCTGAGCAGCGGCTGTTTTTGCAGGAGCAGTTGATTTCTCCCCCGCAGGTAATGGAACATCAACCGGCAAAGACGACTGCTCACAAACACCAGAGACAAAAAAATTATATTTCAATTCCGGTAACGGTACACTTGTTGTGGCCGGAGCAAGCTGAACATGAATGGTCGCAAGTGGCCGGAATTCGGTATCGGGACAAAAGATGACGGTTTGACCATCTGCCGCAATTTTTGTGTATCCCGTGTAAACGTGATTCTGCTCGTTGGTGACGTGAACAAAGGATTGCAGGTTTACAATTTCTTGCGGTGCAACGTTCGATAACCGGATGAGAATATTTGATGCAGGTGCCACGAATTTTGAATTTGGCCGGGGTGACAAATAATCATACCCAGCCAGTGGTGACGCATTTGCCGTGGTTAGAACAGCAAACAGGACAAAAATCGAATAGAATAATATTCTTCTCTTCATTTTTCTCCCTCTCTCCCTTACAGGTCATGTATTTAATCCTACAGCATGCTAAGGCATTTGAAACATACTTTTTTCACGACAATCTGCTCTATGACGGTAAAGCGGATTTGAAACCGGAATCCGGGAATCTTGTAACGATGCCGGAGGACCGGATCCGGTTTCTTCGGTACATCTTGTATTGCTGCGGAGTAACCGGTTTTGCGAATTTCCTATGGGTGCATTGCGGTACTCCGCCATGAACGGGCTCGTCCCGCCCGGCAGGACGGGGGCGCGCTCCGCCCAATGAAAAGTAAAATTTATTTAACCAACACCATTTTCCGGACATCGTGAAACGTTCCAGCCGGTGTCTCAGCTTCCAAACGGTAGAAATAGACTCCGGTGGCCAGGAAATCCGACTTGAACGAAATTTCGTGCTGCCCGGCATCAAATTTTCCGGCACATAGCGTTTCCTTTAATTCGCCGAGTAAATTATAAACCTCAATTGTGACCAGGCTTTTACCGGCCAGCGAAAAGCAGATTTTTGTCTCGCCGTTAAAGGGGTTTGGATAATTACCCAGCAGACTGTACTCAGAAACTTTTTGATCGTCCTTACTTTCAACCGCGGTTGACGTTTGCGTAATCTCGACGTTATCAAGATTAATAGATCCGGTACTCCCACCGAAATTAAACACGAACCGGCAATTATAATCAGACGGATCCTCCATGGTAAAGGAATGACTAAAACGTCTTTTCTTTGATCTTATCAAGTTCATACCGATTTTACTGTAATTGGTCCAAGGCTCCGAGTCCTTAATAATCTCGGGCTCTATTTCACGGTTCGCATCCGCCCCGGCATCATATTTTAAAAGGTACTCTGCGCGATTCTCTAAAAAGATACCTTTCTGAATCAGCTGAACATCGGAAATATCATCCCCGCCATTTGCGATATCAATGTAGGCGGTTCCATCTTCTACTCGCCACTCGGCCTCGGCATCAGGACTGACTTGCAAAACCCAGGCCAACGTATCTTTGCTGAACATACCGTTTGCCAATATGTTATTGCCGCGCAATATTCGATGTAACACGGTACTCGTTTCATTCGAATACCCGCTTTCCACTCCATTTTTATCAACAGCCGTCACGCGGAAATAATAACGGATTTGCTCATCCGGGAATTCAGTGAGATGTATCAGGGTTTTTTGGGACGTTGCAAAAAGTTCGGTAGGATTCCTGGTTGTGCCGGCGTAAATATTGTAAAAATCCACGTTGGGATCGCCGAACTTGTTGTAAATCAGCGTGACAATGCTGGGCTCCGCTTCCATAACCAAATATGGTACCTCGACCATCTCATCCCACTTTCCACGCCACGAGCGATAGCAAAGCAGCCCTTTCTCGAACTGCATTTCGAGAACGACTTCCCCATCCGGCGTCACTTCCGTCACTTTGGGCAGTGGTGTATCCGCCCAGTTGATGTGCTGATTTCCGTTGGGAAGCCGCTGGGCATTGCCCATCCAGTAGGAATATCTTTTGGGTGTGTGGCGATATTCCCAGATCATTGTTGCAGTCATTTTGTCAAGGTCGAGTTCATATTCCGGCACTCTGGACTCCGATGGTGAATGTGCATTGCCGTTGTCGAACACGGTGTAATGGTTCGGACCGACAACCCGGGCATCGTGCTGCGAGTCAATACCGTTAAGTGGATCATTAACAAAAGTAAATTGGTTGTTTTTTCCGCCCAACCGCCAGATCATATCACCGGTCTGACGATCGATCTTTGTGACCTCGCTGATGAAACGGCTGGATAATATGATATTGCCGTCATAATCGATATCGATAGAGTTCATATGCGGAAAGCGGAAAGTAGTGTTTGTTATTTTATCCTCCGTTGTAACCATATCGAGCACACTAAAATTATCCCATGCTCTCCATAAAAGAATCAAATCACCTTCAGGTGTGAATTCTTGCACGGAAGATTCCCGAACTTCGCAGTTTGTATTGCCTCCCTCAACATATTTGCTCATATCGACAAAAAGACTTCGTATACCAATCAGCAAATAATTACCGTTTTCCAAAACCTGCAACTCATGTTCATCCGTTCCATAGCCACCGCTCGCATGATACGCGGCAATTTCTTTCGTGAAATTCTTGTCAAAACCAATAAAATGCTCACCGCCATCTCTTTTGAGCATTGTAATAACACCATTTTTTTGGACTTTAAAATCGCGCCGGCGGTCATTAAAACGTCCGTACCACACCGGATTCCCTTCCGTATCGAAAATGATGTTATAAGGTTGCTCACCCCAGTTATTGAGAAAGATATAATCACTGGAGGGGTTTTTATGCACAAGAACGTTCATATGAGGAAAATCGCTGGGCACGGACACCCCGTTGGGCATAATTTCAGCCGCACCGGTGATCGAAGGTTCTGTTGCATTTTGAATTTGGAACGGATCAACATCTTCCTTAAAGGTCGATTGTTCACAAATTGCGGAAACTGAAAACGAATACTGCACCTCCGGAACCATCCCTTCGGCTGTCATCGGAGCCAACCGGACATGAACGGTTTCCAGCGGTTCAAACTCGGTAACCGGACGAAAGATGATCGTCTTCTGATCGGATGCAATTTTCGTTACGCCGGTGTAAACCTCGTTTTTCGAATTTGTGATCCGGATAAAGGAATGCAGATTCGTCACCTGCTGCGGCGAAACATCCGATAATCTAATGATAATGGTTGAAGACGGTGCAACGTATGTTGCATTGGGCCGTGGTGATAAATAATCATATCCGGCCATTGGTGAAGCGTTAGCGGCTGCCATCACGGCAAAAAATACCATTGCCGAATAGCAAAAAATTCTCCTATTCATAGTCTCCCTCTCTCCTTTACTAATAGAGTTCTCCCTTTTGCCGTAAAGCTCGACGGCATGGCTTTATTCCCTTGCAAATGATTTCATGGCGGTAAAATCGTAAGCAACCGGAGTTACATCGGCGGCGGTTGCTGCAACGGAATGAACCTTGTATTTAGAATACAGTTTTTTTGTTTGTAAAGTTGGTGAAAATTTTAACACCAAATCTTTTTCAAAGATCAAAACAATTATTCATTTTAGCCCACTCATTCGATAAACGTCATTTTTTAAACATCATGACATAATCCAACCCGTTTGGCGGTTTCCGTTCGACAAAAGCGAAAACATAGAGCAGGATGATATGATAATTTGGATGTTTTTGAGATAAACGTACACAACTGTCGCGGGCGGGCTTCAACATCAAAGTTAACAGGTGCAATTGTTAACTTTAAACTTTTCAGCGGCTTTACAAAATACTTCTTTTTTGACAACTTTTTAAACACTTGATTCTACCGATTACTTCTCTCGTATCGGTTTACTTTATTTTCTCGTATATATTTCTAGCGGATAAATGTTTAATTTGCAGAAAAAAAATGCAAAAAATTTTATCGCAATAAAACAGGACCGACAATTACTCTCTTTCGAGAAACCGAGTCGTAAAATATTCATCTGGAATATCAGGATTAAACTCGATCATCTCGTTGCTCATTATCGAACGACGTCCGTTCTGAACATTGATCATTTCAATATGAACGGCACGGAATTTATGTTTTTCCGTATCTAATTCTTTGACTTCATGCACGAGCATCTCTTTTTCTATTTCGCCGTTCAAATCATAGTACAGCGCCTTGCGGATCACAAAATCTTCCATGCCAAAATATGCAATCCGTCTTGAAAAGCCGTTCTCTTCAGCCACATCCTCGTCGTTGGGAAGAATATCGATTTTATAACAGGGTACACCTTGTACTCTTTCCTCTCCTATCAACTGATAAGAAAAATCACTCAGTGATGGCGGCGACATATCGGCATAGGTAAATTCCGATCCCATAAAAGTCTTCGACTTTTCCGAGCTGACGATACGTCTGGATTTTCGCAGTGCAGGCATATACAACCAGATATCATCAGCAGCGTTTTGGTAATCAAAAGTTAAAAGACCGGTTCCTTTGATATCCGCAGGTTCGATAAACCTGAGCAGACGTTTTTCCGTTTTCCCGTCATCATACAGTTTGGTAACCTGTTTGAGTCTCCGGGTTCGTTCACGTCCTTTTTCATCGATTATCCACATCACGGCAATACCTTGCACGCCACTTACACGAACAGCCTCTTCGGCTTTTTCAATAATTTTATATGCCGTCATTCTAGGCTGTGCACTCACCAATGCAGTAATGAATATCATTATTATTGCAAGGACCGCTTTCATTACGACCTCCTTTTACTTCCAATGGTCCAAAAAGACAATATAAGCTATTACTAAAACAACCAGGTTACAGTTTTGGTTCCAGGAATTTCGGCTTAAAAACAAGACATAAAGCCGGCACAAGAACCAACGCTCCAATCAAACATGAAAAAATTGAAATTACAACCAGAAAACCGAAAAACTGAACTGGAAGAAAACTAGAAAACAGCAAGGCGGTAAAACCTACAATCACGGATAATGCATTAAAAATAATTCCACGACCAGTGGTCGTAAGCGTCTTTTTTATCGCGTTTACATACCGTAATCCGGCTTTACGTTCTATTTTATATCTCCACAAAAAATGAATCGTATAATCAATACCTACGCCTATCATAATTGAGCTGAGCATAGCGGTGGCAATATTCAACTCTATTTTAAACACACCCATCATTCCAAACAAAATCAGAATGGACAATCCCAACGGAATTGCGGAAAGGATACCGGCAAAAAAGGAACGGAATAAAATCATGAGCATGATAGCAACGACGGCTGTGGCGAGAAACAGTGAAAAAATCTGACCGTCAACCACAGCTTTTGCCAAATCCGTCAAAACAACCCCAAAGCCGCCCACCAGCATGACGTCCTTATCATCTTTTACGAGTTGTTGTATTCTATCGACCACTCTTCTCAATACAATTGTACTCGTTTTATTCACCCGGGCCGTAACAACGGCATGTTCATACGTAAAGTCAACCATTTTTTCAAAATCCTCAGGATCACCGCTCATAGAATACAATTCAATGTACTGAGCAATAGCATTGGGATCATCAGGAATTTTATCATACATAGGATCATCGGGTTCGTTCAGCACGCGGCTCATCTGTCTGATGACACGTGCGATAGATGATGTATAACCCACCTCCGGCATCTCGACAAGTTTATGTTCCATTTCATCGATTTTTTTCATGATCGCCGGATCTTTGATGTCACCCTGATAGACGATAGAAACGGTTTGCGAACCGCCCAGGTGCTGGTCGATCAGGTTATTGATGCGGACCGTGGGATGGCCGGGTTTATAATAGCCGTTGGGATTTGTATCCACAACAACCTTGAAAACTCCAAATCCAGAAATACCGGCCAGCAACAACGCGACAATAATCACGGTCTTTGGACGTTTGGCCACCACATCACCGAAGAACCACAACATGCGTTCCAGCGGTGGTTTTCTTTTTTTCTCATCGGTCGCCAAGCCAAGCACCGGTCTGGATTTAGGCAACAGCGACATAACGGCGGGAATAAAAAAGAGGCTGGCAATCAGAGCATACAGGATACCGATTGCTGCCAAAATGCCCAACTGTTGAGCAGGAACAAGAATATGGCCCATAAGGCACAGCATACCGGCAATGGTGGTTAAACCCGTCAGAATAACGGGTTTATTTAAACTGCTAAACATTCTTACAGCCAGCTGTTTAGGTGTGTATTGATTTGAGGGAATATTATCTTCCTGGTATTTCGCAATCATATGAATACCGTAATCGTTGGCTATAGCCACAAGCAATATGGGCAAAATAACGGTCACCATATGTATTTTCCATCCAATAATCACAATAAATCCGACAGAAACCAATATAGACATGACCACAACAACAAACGGCAAGATAACACCCCGTAATCGTTGAAAGCAGGCCAACAGAAATACGAGCATTATCAGGATACCGATCGGCAATAGCCGGCGCATATCGTTTTTAATATATTTACCCATCTCAATCCGGGAAACCGGCAATCCGCCGATCATGATATATTCGTCACCCTTTGTCGTTTGAATCACGTTGTTAAAGTCGCGTATAATCGTATCGTCACGTACATCCGGTTCGAGTAAAGCAATAACAGCAGTCAATGAAAAATCTTTCGAGACAACACTGCCGTATACAAGATCATTACTTTCCAGTTCGGTACGTAATAATTCACGCTCCAGGTCATTTTCAGGAATAGCGGGAACAGCCGGTTCAACCACCATTACGCTGTCGACATTCTTGATGGATTTCAACTCAAACAGGGAAAGAACCTTATCCACACCCTCTAAGCGTTTTACCTTGCGGGAAATAGAACGGACTCTTTCGAGGGTTTCAGTTTTTAGGACATCATCGGTTTGCACCAGAATCATCAGCATTTCGGTGCCACCAAACAGTTCATCAATTTTCTGAGTATCCAAAAGCGAAGGCATATCTTTAGGCAATTGGCTTTTAATATCCGTATCAATTTCCACCCGCGGGATGAATATTGAAAATGCAGCAGTTATTACAACAAATAGGATGATTACAAGCCAACGGTTTCTTACAATCCATTCTCCTGTACTTTTCATTTCATTATCCTTTTTTCAACGGTGAAATGTGTGAAGGAAAGCCGGCTATTTAGAATGATAGCTTGAGTTCAATAAAACCGGAGCTAAGTGCATCATGAATAGATCCGAACAACGTATCATCCGGACCATCGTAAATCTCCGCACCGATTTTCAGCACAAGCGCATCATATAGCTGTTTACCCAGCGACGTACGAACGAGATATTCTTCGGATGTAATGTTATAATAGGCGAGCATATCCCAATTTACGGTTTCGTGAAACATTGCCAGGGCCGGCCGTAAAAAAACCGAATGACTGATCTCAAATTGTTGAGAGGCAATCATACGGTTCGTCTGTCCAAGTTGATCGATCGGGGTTTTAGTAAGCTCTAGTTCAACAAAATCAAACACATACCGTCCAATATACTGTACAATAAGACTAAAATTACCAATAGACCGGTCCATACCAAAAACATATTGTAAATCGGAATTCGGCATATAGTCAAAAAGAAAAAATTGCTCAGATTTCAGGAATGGAATATATACGCTATCCGCCTTGGCTGCATGCCGGTAGGCTGCTTCACCGCGCAGGCCAAAGCTGCCCAATGTTGTCGAAAAATCAAAACCAAAAACCTGCATTTTATACGGTTTTGGCATTACAATAACCCCAAGTAATTTCTCTTTATCCGGCCCAATATTAATGCCGGGTAAAGGCATGTACCCTTTTACATAAGACAACGACCCATCGACACGGCCGAGTCGAAATCCGATTTTGCCTGCCAGTAAACAATTTTTCAATCTGGCATCCGGTAGTTCATCAGGACCTAACGTCACCCAACTTGGAAAAGGAAAAAGTTCGACCGGTAAAACCGAAGGTGCATATTGGGGGACCCAGATGAATTCGAATTCAAAAGGATTAATATAATAGGAAGAACGAATGAGAAAATTACCCAGTTTACGATCGTCCTCGTCCGGTGAACGGGCGAGCATATCTTGGGGAGTGATATTGTTGGTGGGATTAAAACCGTCCGCCCGTCCCCATTGCACAATCTGCTGCCCGATTCGCAGGTCGATATTGCCGATATAAGCATCCACATAAGCTTCTCGAATGTTTACATCGGATATATTATTGCCAAATTCCGAACCGCGACGGAACCGAATCTCAGCAAAACCGTCGCCAATCCTGCCTTTCCTTACGCGCATTTTTAGGCCCAATTCCCCGTATCCGGATTTTAATTCAGCATCATTTTCACCAATAACCTTACCGCCAAAAAAAACACCCCGCATAAAACCATTCATATCGTATGCAGGTGATGGTGCTGAACTGGGCTCATCATCGAAAAAACCCTGCGCCCAACATACTTGACTTAATAGTATTACACAAACCAATCCGATTCGTAAGATCATGTGTCCTCACCTCTCCTCATGATTAACATTATATTTAGTTAATAGCTCCCTTGCTATTTTTTTTGTATTTTCATCCACAGCAATATCATGAACGATATGCTCGGTATTGATAATCTCCATTAATAAATTTTTACCGTTTTCCTCATGCTTCATTTCAAGATATACTTCGGCAAGATATAATTTGTTCAACAGATTATTCGGCGCGATAGCGTATGCTTTTTCCAACAGTCTGAGGGCTTTTTCTTTTGACGGCCAGCTCAAAACAAAAGGAATTTTGGGCACCATAAAATGGAGATATCCCAGCATCCGGTACCCGCCGCCATCAAGATAAAGGCTGTCGAGCTTTATTGTTTTCTCTGCACAACTTTTTACTTCACCGGCGATACCTTCACGCGCCGCCGTCAAGTAACCCGTCACTTCTCCACGGTATCCCCAAAGGATGCCCATCCAGCAGTTATATTCGACAGATTCCGAATAAAGATCAGCAAAACGCTCACCATATTGGATACCGTCTATATAGATATCTCGCTTTTGGGAAAGCTCCAGAGTTGTATAAGTACCTTTGAAATAATAAGCCCGCAGGCATTTCCATAAAGCTTCAAGACGTTTCTCATCATCCACACAGCTATCTACTGCTTGTTTATAAAGCTCAATCGCCTGTGTGACAATTTCGGGTCCTGCAATCAGTGTCTGTGTATTAAAATTCCGATTCCGTTGCTCAAACAAACTGTCCGCCAGGCACACACGATCGCCGGCGAACGTCGGTTTTGCAACAAGAAAAACATAACAAACGTACAACAAAAACAAAAACTTGCAGTACCTGTACATATTTGAACGATTCAATACAAAAGTTCCCATCGTTACCTGATTTTTCTAAAATATTTACATAATTCTCGCCATGGCACAACAAAGGAAGGTTGTCGTCACGATACCCCGTGATGTTTTTATCACTGCTGCAAATCAAAA
>JAFGEC010000603.1 GCA_016931775.1 Candidatus Zhuqueibacterota bacterium
CTGCCAATTCTGCAAACGGCGTGTATTTTTACACCATGAAAACGGCAGAGTTCTCCATGACCAAACGTTTGGTTCTTTTAAAGTAAAGGTTTTAACGCCGAGTTTTAAATCCCGGATTGAAGAATCCGGAAGCCTTCGAAACTCACAGTAAAAAAAATCCTGCCGACATCAGAGTTCCTCTCCTGAATGTCGGCAGGATTTTTTTATATAACCTGTTTATTAAGAGCACACTCTTCGCATTATCATTGAGAAAGTTCAAATGAAAAATATTTGGTTCATATTGGAACTGAATAAATTTTCATATTGCTGCTAATGAACGGAAATTTCTGAATGTTATTGACTTTCATTTTGGATTGTCTTGATAACACATTCTTATCATATTTTAATTTTAAAGAAGTTAAGGATCGACACAGATTCATTTTGGATGAAATACTTTTTAAAAATTCATCTTGAATTATCGGTAAATTCCACGTACCCGAATGGACAGTCAGGATGGCCGTTTTTGTTGTAGACTACCTCATGGAAATAGTGCTTCGCCTCAACAGTCCACTGGTCGTCACCAAATAAAGAATCATAGTACGGCTCGAATGAGTCCAAAGCCGAAAACCAATCTTTTGATCTTTTGGCAACTAGATTAGGAACGAGATCAAGGCAAATTGCTGCGTATACTGCACAGGCTTTTTCTGTCGAATTGCCGGAAAGATGCTTCTGAATCATCGGCCACCATTCGTCACGCATCTCCCGGATATGTTGAATGGAATCGGGCAACGGTTCGATATTTTTCGGTACCTCGAGTACGATTTTGTATCCGGGAATACGTCTCATTTCAATTTCCTTGCCGCCATTCTCCAATATAATACGTTTTGCCATATTATAATGCAGATCCGCAAAAGCGGAAATGGTTAAATCAGTCGGCAACTCCGGCCTTCTGGTATTTCTATACTCGTCCTTCATTTCCCACCCCTGAGAACGAATCCATTTTTCGCCTTTTATAACTCCCACCATCGTGCCGACCATTGCAGAAATATTATCCGCATCCCATCCGAAATTAAAAGCAATCCGGCCGGTGTTTGGCGGTTCGAATCCGATCTCCATCATATTCCGTGCATACCGGTTCGAACACCAGATATATTCGCTTATATTTTCAATCCAAAGGTCCCTGATTTGTTGGTAGGGCAGGATAATTTCACCGGTTTTTGCCATGGTGTAAATATGTACGAATTCGATATCCGTGTCGTCATCCGTAAAAGCGCCGTCCGAGAGGTCGGGCGTGTATTCAGTGACATTTCCCGGCTCCTCAAAATATTTGTTCTCATGCTGTAATCCGTTCAGATTGCCAAAGAATTGACCGATAATACCGCCGTTCATTTTGTCCCGTAGCTGGTCACAGGAGACATCTCTTGTGTTTCTGATATCTCTTTGGGGAGCACATTGATCCGGAACATGGCGGACGACGAGCTTGGGAACGAGAGTGTACGGAGAAACCAAATTACCCCCCGGTCAGTGCAATATTACTGTCTTGAAACTATTTAACTTGGATTTATCTTAAAAAAGTCTTAAATTTCAATTTATACTTTAATTTAACGCCGTAAAAACAAAGGAAACGATAAAGTTGAACACGACACGCAAAATATTTTTCACTACATTCATACTGTTTTCACTCTGTTGTTTATTATATGCACTGGATACTGAAAGCGTCACACTGCAGTTTGATCCGGAACGGGGTTTTTTTAAAGACAATTTCGAATTAACACTTTCGACAACACCTTCCGGTCTGACGATAAAATACACCAAGGATGGAACGGATCCATTTGTATCCTCAACAGCGATCCAGGGGATATCCCCGGTAACGGTTCAAATCGATCCTGCAAACACCGAAGGCAGGGACCGGGCGCCGGGATTCTGCGTGCGTGCGGTCGCCATTCAGGCGGATACTGCCGCAACAAAGGTTCAGACACATACATATATTTTTATTGAACGTGTCGTGGAATTGTCTCCGGACGGCCAGAGACCGGGTGCGGGATGGCTGCAGGAAAATTCCGGCCGGCGGAGCAAAAATATCAATTACGGGATGGACCGTCAGGTCACCAACCATCCGCTTTACCGGGATAAAATCGTCCCCGCGCTCCTCGATATTCCCACGTTTTCTATGGTTATGGATTTGAAGGATCTTTTCGATCCTCAGCGTGGTATTTATACCAATGCACTCGAACATGGGATTGAATGGGAACGACCATGTTCCATTGAGCTGGTCTATCCGGATGGAACACCAGGTTTTCAGATCAACTGTGGCGTACGTATCAGAGGCGGATGGAGCAGAAACAACAGCAATCCCAAGCATGCGTTCCGTTGGTTTTTTAGGAAAACATACGGTCCCGGCAAATTAAGGTACCCTTTGTTCGGTGATGAAGGTGTGGATGAATTTGACTGTGTGGATTTACGCACGAGTCAGAATTACTCCTGGAGTTACGGAGCGGAGGATCCTTCCAAGAACACCATGAACCGCGATGTATTTTCCCGCGATATGCAACGGGATATGAACGAGCCATATACACGAAGCCGCTATAACCATTTGTATATTAATGGGACTTACTGGGGGCTGTATCAAACCCAGGAGCGGCCGGAAGCGTCGTTTGGCGCCTCATATCTAGGCGGTGATCCGGATGATTATGATGTGATCAAGGTGGATGGCGGGTATCAGGGTCCTTTTGTCATTGAAGTGACCGACGGGACAATGGATGCCTGGAGAGAGTTGTGGGAAGCCTCAATGGCGGGTTTTGAAACCGCACAGGCGTATTACAAAGTACAGGGTAAAAATCCTGACGGTACCCGGAATCCCGAATATAAAGTCCTGCTGAATGTGGATAACCTCATTGATTTTATGCTCACTGTTTTTGTCAGCGGCGATTGCGATGCACCCGTTTCCAACTTTATCAGAAACAACACCGCTCCAAACAATTTTTATTCGATTTATAATCGAAATATAGACATGGGATTTATTCATATACGCCATGATGCAGAGCACACTTTGGGTGCGCAGGCGTGGGGGGATGACCGGACCGGCTCTTTTCCCGCCGGATCGACATTTGAAACATCCAATCCCCAATGGCTTCATCAGCAGCTATGTGAAAATCCGCTGTATGTCAGCCGTTTTGCCGATCGTGTTTACAAGCATTTTTTTAACGGCGGGGCATTGACGCCCCAGGTGAATATCAATCGTTTTCTTACAAGAAAACAAGAAATCGACCTGGCGATTATCGCGGAATCGGCGCGATGGGGGGATTCAAAACGGGAACCTGCTTTTACCAGAGATGGTGCCTGGCTTACAGAAATAAACAGGATTGTTGAGCAGTTTTTACCGGATCGTACCGATGTTGTTTTGGCGCAATTAAAGTCAAAAGCCTGGTATCCTCAGATTTATCCTCCAGTTTTTAACACAGAAAGCAGGAGGGTTCCTCAAGGATTTGAACTGGTCATAAGCGCCACCGGAGGTCAAATTTACTATACCACAGACGGTTCAGATCCTTATCAACCGGGTAATGCATCGACAATCAATTCCGGAGAAATATCCGAAACGGCTTTGCAGTACACAAAACCAATTGTGATCAATGAAACAACCCGAATAAAGGCAAGGGTTCTGGACAATATCAATTGGAGCGCTCAAAATGAAGTCATGTTATATATATTGGAAGGAGTGCAGAACCTGCGAATCACCGAAATACATTATCACCCACTGGATGACAATATATCTGATGTAGATCGGGAATATGAATTTCTCGAGCTGAAAAACATCGGCGATGAGGCTTTAAATTTGAAAGGACTTGAATTTTCCCGTGGTATCTCATATTCATTTCCAGAAGAAACACAGCTCGATTCCGGCCAATTTATTGTCCTGGCCTCCAATAAGAACGCCTTTTTCAACAGATACGGATTTTACCCGTTTGATGTATATGAAGGTCAACTTGACAATAGCGGAGAAACAATTGCTCTGAATACCGCTGCAGGAGATACAATTATCAATATCCGCTACAATGATGAATACCCCTGGCCAAATTCAGCGGACGGAGACGGATATTCCATAGTGACACGGGAGGAAGATCCGTTTAAAAACCAGAATGATGCCGTCAATTGGTTGTCGTCAGGTGACATTCACGGGAGCCCGGGTGTGGACGATTTGAATTCATCCGTTCATAACTCCGGAAACGAGGTGGTCGTTATTCATGATTATCAGTTATTCCAGAACTATCCAAATCCGTTTAATGACAAAACGACTATCCAGTTCAGGGTACCTAAAAAATCTTTTGTGACCATCAAGATTTATAATATTCTGGGCCGGGAAGTCGATGAGCTTGTGTCACGTAACTATGAGCCGGGTGATTATTCAGTGCGCTGGAATGGATCCTTGTTTGCGAGCGGTCTGTATTTTTATCGATTGACCGGTTCTGATGGTATTTCTGTAACAAGAAAACTTGTCTTTATCCGATGAGTTTCGTTCTCAAGGAAAACCGGGAGGCATCAAGTTTATTCGATTCTTAAAACACTGACTGTGGTGGTGATTCCATAAATGTTAAATTGGTTTAATATGTCGGCTTCTGCTGTTTTATTTTTTATAGAATTATGGTTAAAAAACGAAGGATTTAGCAAAACTTTCGACTTATGATTTCCTCTGGTAATTTTTCATTACCCTTAGCGCCCTCGGCGGTTTGATTTTTAACCAACAAACGGCTGTATTTTTTGATCTTGTTTCCTTCACTCAGTTTAATTTTTTTTTTGGATTTAAAGCAGTTTTTATTTATGTGTTCATAACTTTACCCATTCCCCACAAAAATCGGTTTCACATGCCGTTCAAAAATATTCTCCGTCACATTCTCAGCAATTACTGCTTTGTTCTTTTTTAAAGCATCCGTGAACCGGTCGCCCATTTGTGCGGCTACTTTGTAACCCACGTGAAGCAGCTGGCGAAAGTGAAGGTTATAAACCGGATCCGATAAATTGTGCCGCAGTGTGCGGGTAAAAGTATCGCCATCCCAGTTATTCGCTGTTTCCACGGCCGGCAGTTTGGCCGGATCGATGTCGATCACCGTGGCATAGGGTTTACACAGTTCATCGAATTTTTTCAGCGAGGCAGTATAAACGTCCTTTGCAATCTTCAGTCCGTCGCCTCCGGCAACCGCCAGTCCGATTAATTCCTCCAGCCACGTTGTTCCGGCGGTTTTGAGGTGCAGGCCGGCATCAAATTTTTGAATGGCCCTGTGAATAGGTCCGTAAATGGAGAATTTATCACTTCCCGAATGTACGCTCAGTTTGAGGCTTTCCGGCAGGCCGAACTCCTGTATGGCAAACTGAATGACCGCCAGGTCCTGCTCAAATTCTTTGCTAAACTGTTCCACATCCCCTACATAGTCCACCCCCTTATTGAACCTCCCTGAAAATTTCGGAGCAATGGTTTGTGCAGGAATGCCTTCACTGGCAATGGCGGACAAGATAAAAAACATTTCCATCGGAGTCTGAGGGCGTTCACTTTCATCCATAGAGACTTCGGTGACAAACGGTGTTTTTTTGTTTTTTACGATATGTCGGTAAATCCGTCCGGCCTCCTTAACCGCACCCAAAAAGATGCCGCCGATTTGAACCAGATCCTGGCGTGTCACTTGAAATACACTGTCGATAGCCGGAATGCGTAATTCACCGATATATTTTTCATTGGCCCTGATAAAAGCCTGTATATCGCGGTCATCAGCCGGCTCTCCGATATAATCCGCTACATCCAGAGTGAAAAAGTCACTGTGCTCCATGAATCCGTCAACATTTTTTATTCCGATATGGTCCGCATCGACATAGTACGATTTTCCCCACCCCAATGCTTTCACAGCCGCATCCGCCTCGATGCGTGTATCGGCCGGAGTGGTCCCGATAATAGAATGCTCACGAAAGGACTTGTTCCAAACAGGTATCACCGAAACACCAAAACGGTTCGCCTTTTCCAGGGCACCAAGTTGCGCCTCTCCCTGATGGCCGAACCGGTCCCCGATTCCCATTGTATATTTTTCTATTGTCATGGTTTTTCCTTATTTTATTTGTATGTTCATTTTATGAGCTGTTTTTCTAATATTTTCCGCTGCCTGCCGGTACTCTTCCTCGGTATTCAAATGTTCGATCATTAACGGAACATGACCGATCTTGGCAAGTTCTGAAAGATACACTCCGTAATCCAGAGCACCGGCTCCCGGTAAAACCTCATCCAAATGGGTGGTCAAATTTTGCTGCAAAAGAATATCCTTTGCATGACAGCTTTTGATATGGGCGCCGAGTTGTTTGAAAAAATCGCGGATGAGCGCCGCATTGCTATAATATCGTTGCGGGCTGTTAACCAGATTGACCGGATCCATATGCACGGCAAATTTTTTTCGGTCGATTGCTTTGTATAATTTTACATATGAATCAACTGAATCCGGGTATGCCCATGGCATCGTCTCCAATGTGAAAAAAGTGCGTGTAGGTTTCACGGCATCAATGATTTTTCGCGTCGTCTCGATGATGAGATCGAATGTCGCAGGAGTGAGGTTGTCCTTGTGGTGTCCCGCCCACTCCTCGCCGCGAGAACCGCTGACGTTAACGCAACAGTTGGCACCGATCCGGTCCGCCAGTGCCAGGTGGGTGATACATTTTTCCAGCGCCTTTTTACGTTCTACATCATCGGGAGAAATGGGATTGCTCCATGCCCCCACTTCGGCAATGATAATATCCGCCTCTCGGGCGGCTTTCTCATACTCCGTAACCGTCTTTTCGGAGGCTTCGGGCCCAATCGGACAGTATGCCGCACCGTATCCCTGTTCTTTTACAACGGCCGTCCATTGTTCTGCCGTTTCCCACTCGGCAAAAACCGGCGCACCGAGACGGAGGGGAAAGACCGATGACATGACGGCGATTGAAGGAGCGGTGAGAACAGCGGCACCTACCAGCGACGACTTGTGAAATACACGTCGGCTTATTGTTTTCATTTTTTCTTTCCTTTTTTACGGATCCATTCCCACTTGCCATCCCTGTAATAGGCTTCCCAGCCACTGGCTTTTCCGCCTGACTCCGATAAAAGATATTGGATCTTTTCCTTACGTTTGAATTTAATCACCGACTTGTTGCCGTCGGGATCGGTTTCCGGGGCGTCGGCGAGATAGTAAAATTTAGGATCCAGTTTTTCCCTGTGGCGAATGAGATCTTCCACAAGCGGACTTTTTGTTTCGCGTGATTTTGGAAAAGTGTGAGCCGCCAGGAACAGACCCGATGCACCGTCGCGAAGTAGAAAATATGCATTGGATTTTGCGCATTTGAGCTCCGGCATGGGAATCGGATCGGCTTTGGGTGGCGCAGGCTTACCATCGCGCAGCAGTTTGCGTGTATTTGAGCAGTCGGGATACCTGGTGCAGGCGAAAAATTTACCAAAACGGCCGGTTTTAAGTATCATCTCGGCGCCGCATTTGTCGCACTCCAGAGTAGGGCCGTCATAGCCCTTGAGCTTGAATCCGCCTTTTTCAATTTCATACCCCTTGCAGTCCGGATTATTACCGCACAGGTGAATTTTATGTTCCTTGTCCACCAGATAGCTGTCCATGGCTGCATGACACAACGGGCAACGTCTTTTTGCCATTAATTCAGCGGTTTCCTGATCTTCTTCATTTTTTAAAACGGATTCAACCTCTTCACCGGGAACAAGATTAATGGTTTGTTTGCACTTTTCCTTTTCCGCAAGCTCGTACCCGCTGCAGCTTAAAAAAACACCGGTGCGGGCTGTGCGTGTCATCATAGGCCGGTTGCAGGCCGGACAGGATATTTCAGTAATTTCCACAGGCTGGTTCCGGCGCATATTTTCCTCGGCTTTCTTTAATTTGTCTTTAAAATCCGCATAAAACCGGTCCAGTACATCCCGCCACGTTTCTATACCGTCGGCGACTTTATCCAGATCCTGTTCCATATCGGCGGTAAAACCGTAATCCATCAATGCCTCAAAATTCTCCGTCAGTCTGTCGGTGACGATGTCCCCGATTTTAAGTGCGTAAAACCGCCGTTTGATCAACTGGACATAACCCCGTTCCTGGATGGTTGAAATAATCGGGGCATAGGTTGAAGGACGACCGATGCCGAGTTTTTCCAGTTCTTTCACCAGACTTGCTTCTGTGTAACGTGCCGGAGGCTTGGTAAAATGTTGTGTGGGTGTCAGTCCCAACAGGGGCAATATTTCTCCGACTTGGACCTCCGGTAATATGGCGTCCTGTTCGTCTTTTTTCGCTACAGGCGGCATTACGCGAAGCCAACCGTCAAACCTTATCACACGGCCACTGGCACGGCACTCATAATCTCCGGCTCTGATATCGATACGTGTGCTGTCAAACTCAGCCGGATTCATCTGGCAAGCCACAAACTGCCGCCAGATCAGGTCGTACAGGCGTTGAGCATCTTTCTCAACACCGATTTGACGATCGGGTGTACGCATCACCTGGGTGGGGCGAATGGCCTCGTGGGCTTCCTGGGCTCCTGCTTTGCTGCGGTATATTCGGGCGCTTTCAGGCAGGTATCTGTCGCCAAAGTTTGTCCGGATAAACTCGCGGCACATTTTAACCGATTCAGCACTCAATTGAGTCGAGTCTGTACGCATGTATGTAATGTGCCCTGCTTCGTATAAACGCTGCGCGAGTAACATGGTTTTTTTTACGCTAAAACCCAATCTTGTACTGGCTGCAGCCTGCATGGTCGTGGTGATAAACGGAGGATAGGGATTCTGTTTCGTGGGCGTGAGTTTGCAGTCCGTTACCGTATAACTGGCTTTTTCCAGATCATCAAGGGCAACCTTGGTTTCCTTTTCGCTGTGCGGCAAAAATTCTTTGCCCTTGTATTTTATAACCTGGGCATCAAAATCCGGCGCTGACTTTAACCGGGCGAAAACCTTCCAGTACTCTTCGGGAATAAAGGCGCGTATCTCCCGCTCCCTTTCCACCACCAGTCTTACTGCAACGGATTGCACACGTCCGGCTGAAAGGCCGCGGGCGACTTTTTTCCATAGAAGCGGACTGAGCATGTAACCAACCACCCGGTCCAGAAACCGCCGGGCCTGCTGGGCCTTAACTCGGTCCATGTTCAGTTCGCCCGGATTCGCAAATGCCTTTTGAATCGCCGCCTGAGTGATTTCGCTGAAGGTTACCCTTCTGTAGCGGTCTAAATCCCCGCCGATAGCCTCTCTGAGGTGCCAGGCTATGGCTTCTCCTTCACGGTCCAGGTCGGTGGCGAGAAATATTTGATCCACTTTGGCTGCTGCGGATTTTAATGCGGAGAGTACACGGGCTTTACCCGGCAGAATTTCATAATACGCCTTCCATCCGTTCTCAGGATCAATCGCCATACTTCGGATCAATCTGACGTGTTCTCGTTCCCTTTTCAGTCGTTCCTTCTCTTTTTCATTGAGAGAACGGGGGATAGGAGGGAGTGGATCGCGTATTTTACTGGAACCGCTTGTGGGTAAATCACGTATGTGTCCCATGCTTGATGTGACAATGAAATCCGGCCCCAGATATTTATTGATGGTTTTTGCTTTTGCCGGCGATTCGACAATAACGAGGGATGTCGGCATAAATTTTCCTGCTTTTATTTGTTAACGGTTTCGCGTATTTTTAAAATTCTTTGCAGTACAGGAGGGTGCGAATAGTTAAAAAATACATAAACCGGATGTGGTGTCAGATTTCCCAAATTATTGGCAACCAGTTTTTTTAAGGCTGAAATAAAACTTTCGGGATGTGGAAAGGTTTCCACCGCAAACCGGTCTGCCTGGTATTCGTTTTTACGGGAAAAGATATTCATGAATATAGACAATATCAGCTCAATCGGTGAATACAGCATGGCGAAAAACAACATTCCGGCGTATATGGATATATTCTGCATATAAAAAGCATCGAACAATCCCTTTTGGCTGATAAAAATCGAAAGCAGGAAAAACATAACACCCATGTGCAGGATGCTGATTGCCATACTAACAAGAATATGTTTCTTTTTGAAATGCCCGATTTCATGCGCAAGTACAGCCACGAGTTCGTTGACGGTGTGTTGCTGCACCAGCGTATCGAACAGGGCGATTCTTTTATTACGGCCGAATCCGGTAAAAAAAGCATTCGATTTTTTAGATCTTTTCGATCCATCCATAATAAATATGTCTCTAAGGGAAAATTTGACGGATTTCGCATACTCCAGAATACGGTCCCGCAATTCACCCTCCTGTAACGGTTCAAACTTGTTAAACATCGGCATAATCCATGTCGGCGCGATATATTGTAGTAAAATCGTAAATATGGTGGTTACCAGCCAGCAGTACAGCCATGCCAGTGATCCGGCATATTGAAAAAACGCCAGAATTCCCGCCAATAGCAGTCCGCCGATCGATAATGCAAGTCCCAGACTCTTGAGAGTATCTGCGAAAAACACAGCGGGAGTGGTTTTGTTAAAGCCAAACCGCTCTTCAATGACAAATGTCGCATAGATGTTGAAGGGAAGTGAAAGAATAAATCTGGCCAGTAAAAGAATACCGATGTATAATAATCCGTTCCAGATTGGCGCAAAGCCCCAACGACGGACGGTTATATCCAGTAAATTAAAACCTCCGGTAAACCAGAATACCAGTGTCACGACCAAACTAAAAGTTGAAATTATCAATCCAAAACGTGTGTTCACCACGGTGTACTTTTGAGATTTTTTATATTTTTCCGCTTCATAAATGTCCTTAAATTCCGCCGGCAGTTCGCTGCTCAGGTTCTTCAGGTTCAGAAGGTCGGCGATCAGATTGAGGAGAAAATCAACTAAAAAAGTTCCAAGAATGATGGCTGCATATAAATTCATAATATTTCCTGTTCTTTAACCGGAATCTATACAAATTATAAATTTACAAGTTTTTTTTACAATTCCTATATTTTTCCACAACATCTCTGGAAAACATTAGGATTCCTGTAAATCTTTTTGTATATTTAATTTTATAGTTTTCCAGAAAGATCGTTTATCAATAAAATATACAAAGGAGAATTTCATGAAAAGACTCTTAGCAGTGTTTATCCTCGGTTTTGCTTTTATTTTGGGCTGTGGAAGTGATGCATCCAAGGTGGTCAAGCTGGTGCCCGACACACCTGAATACGAGCTGGCAAAAAGCCTGTCGGAAAAACTGTCGATTCTGGATCCTGATTCCAATAAAATCATCGTCACCGGTAAGAAATTTAAAATCAGTGCCGGGGAGCTTGTGGAAGCCATTCAATCCGATCCCCGCATTCCTGCAGACCGTTTACAGCAAATGGATGCTGCCCGTTTGGGTGGGATGATTAAACGGATCGCTCAGGATCTGGTGGAGAAGAAGCTCTTGTTGGCTGAAGTTAATCGACTGGGTATCAAAATCCAGGACGCTCAGGTCGACAGCATCCTCGAA
>JAFGEC010000604.1 GCA_016931775.1 Candidatus Zhuqueibacterota bacterium
ATTTTTGAAAGATAATCATTCGATGTGGGATTTGCAATGGAATTTCATACCGGATTGAATATGAAAACCAACCGGTGATTGATATTTAGGGCCGCTCCGGCCTCCTCGGCACGCCGGTCTCTGGATTTGCGGGATTGGGATAATTTGAAATGCTGAATTTTTCCAGAACAACCCATTATTTCAAAAATGTTTTGTTCATTATTATTTTTATTTAAAAATAGTTATACTTGCTGATCTTTTTTAAAGGATTTTGTCTCCAGAGGACGGGAAGAACTGATGCAGCACGCCAAAACACTTCTGACCGATAACTTCGAATACCCGGTGCCTCGGGCTTTAAACACCGGCAAATTCGACCAGGTCGCGGTACTGCCGGCAGTTGCCTGTGTCGAGGATCTCCAGGATGATCTTTTCGGTCGCGGGGCCCACACCCTTGATATGCCGGAGTTTGTCGCGCATGGATGACAACGGGACATCGAGTTTGGAGATCGACCAGGCGGCATAACCATAGGGTGAGATACGGTTCAGGGATTTCAGTACGTAATCCATGTGTTCCAGCATCACCATGACTTTGTCGTTTTCCTCAAGAATGTCCTCAAACAGGGGCAAGGGAACACGCATGGGCATACGGTAAGCGCGCGCCAAGTGGTAAAAAGTCTCGAAAATGGACTGGTAATACGCCTCTATCGCTCCACCGCCGGGATTGGGCGGATAGAGTAAACCGTACTCCGGTTCCAGGTGAGGATAAAACTCCCGGATGATCCGCATAAAATAATCTTTTTGTCTGCCTTGTTTCATCGTCATGCCGCTGAAAAGAATAAAGTCCGCACCCGCATCCTTTGCCGCCGAGACGGACTGTTCCATCAATTCAGCAGAATCGGTAATAAACGGGATCACGGGCATGAGAAACATGCCGGAGGCTATCCCGCGCTCCTTAATTTTTTTCATGCACTGCAGCCGTTTTTTTGGCGAAGGCACGCCGGGCTCGAAAATGGCGGAAATCTTTTCATCCACCGAAGAAAAGCTGAAACTGACCAGTGCCCGGGTTTGCCTGTTGATCTGTTTCAGCAGATCCAGATCCTTTTCCACCAGCGTGGATTTCGTCAGCACACTGACGGGCAGGTTGTAGCGTAGCATCAATTCCAGCGCCCCGCGGGTGAGGTTGTACTGCTTTTCGACGATCTGGTAGCCGTCGCCGACACCGCCGCCCAGCATTATATAACACGGCTTGAGCGGTTTGCGTTTTCTGGCGGGATCCAGCTCACGGTCCAAAACGGCCAAGGCATTTGTTTTTACGGCCACCTCCCGGCCGAACTCACCTTCCACATTGTATTTTTCCGCCCTGCCGTCACAGTAAACGCAGTCGTGCACGCAACCGCGGTACAGGTTCATGCCGTAGCAACTGATAAACCATGAATCCAGTCTTTTATGTTTGCGCAGAATCGATTTGGCGGTTATCTCTTTTACGGTCACCGTTTGTAAATCCTTGATTTATATTTATATTCATCGATGCCGAAAATGTCCATGACCCGGTCCGGATCCTGTTTGACCAGATTACGGCACGCTCGGTATGCGATCCAGCGGCTGTTTTTATCACCGCTTTTCACCAGTTCCTCAACGAGATCATATACCAGATCGGGACAACGGCGGGCCAGGTCGCTGAGATTGTTTCCCACAGAGGTGCGGGGATAAGGTTTGGATTCGCGAAACAATAGCCGCAGCACCGACAGGGAGTATTCCGGTTGTTTATAGAACCACCTGTTCTCAACCACCGGCCGCAACGTCTCGGAAACAAACCGCCGGATATTGGGATCGTCGCTTGCAGCGCACGTTTTCAGGAACTGTTGGGTGTGATCCGGGTATTCTTTGATCAGTCTGCGAAAAAACATGGCGGCCATTTCCCGTATTTCAAAACTTTCATGAGCTGCCGCTCGCTTAAAAAAAGGCAGGACAGGATCGAGGTTTTTTATACCGGTCAGGGACAACAATCCGAGGGCAAAACTTTTTGTTTTGTACCCTTGTGCGTTAAAAAACAGCCTCTCTGCAAGAGAAAAAACCGGCGTACGACCGTTGGATAACTTTTCATAAATATCATCCACCAGCGTTTTGACGGTAAACACGATGCCGTAAGAAATCCGTTTATTATCGGGGATGGCTGTGTACATATTTTCCAGTGTCGTATCGATCAAACTGTCAATATCCGGATCATTTGTTTGAAGTTTGTCCGGAATACCGGGGGGAATTTTTGTTTTAAGGATTATTGTGAGCTGGTTCAAAGGAGTCCTTCTGTTGTTTTATGCTCTTAATTTTTTGGAAGCCAAATTATTTAACGGGAGCGACGGACACGTAAACGGTTCCGGTGACAAAGAATTTTACGGAATTTTTCGGGTAAAAACAACGACAATATATTAATATAATTCAGTGTGTTCTGAGTATACCTTGGGCGATTTTTATAGTTGGAAAAGACCGAGCTGAAGGAAATTGGGGGATTGACGACACCAAAAAACCGGTACGACTGGATTTTCATCTACAGACCGAAGATCATCTAACAATGCGTATGATTGTGCGTTTTCTTTCACTTGATTCTATCCAGAAAAGAATCGATGACAGCAATACCGAAGTCCGCCCTATTGATTTTTTACCTGATGATGATTCTGACACTCAATTAAAAGAATTGAAGAAGTATTATAATGATCTAAAGGATATACATGGAAGCAATTATATTAATAAATATGGTTGGGCTGTAAAAGCACTAGGCAAAGGTGATCCGAGCATTGAAGATATAGAATTAAACGTTGGTTTTGATATATACAGGCTTTTCTATAGAATGGCTTGTCATAATATACATGCTGGCGTAAAAGGTATATTATTTAGAGAGGAAAATTTTTTTCATAGTATCTCCAGCGAAAATTTGTAGTGCGCTATGTTCGCGCCATTGAAACAGAATGTTATGTGAAAAATGGAGTAGTGTATATATGAAATAATTAATTTTTTAAATTTCATTGCAAAACCGGAATGAGATAAAAAAAGTACTTGATTTTCAGAGATTTGTTTGTTACTGTTTGTTAAAGGGATGTAAAACATTGTAAGAATTTAGGAGGGAGAATCGAGAGGACTTTTTAATTAATTACAAAGCTAATATCCACTAATAACCACAATGGGCATTCAATACATATGTTGGACGGAACTAAAGTGTCTCCGATGAACACGCAGATCGCCCGAGCCAGCCAGAGGACGTGGAAGGTCATCTACTGGGCGTTGATGGCTGCGTTCCTCTTGGCCGCGACGCTCAACATGCTCCGCGTTCGGGCAGGTGTTTTGACCAGCTACCTTGCGGATCTGACGGTGCCGGCGCTGCTCTACGTCATCAGTCGAGGGCTCGCGCGCGGCAAGCCGTCGTCACGACACCACCTGATGCGCTGGATCGGTCGCACGCCTCGGCGAGCGGCTGCCGTGTTCTTCCTGGCGAGTGCGGCAACAGAAGTAAGCCAGATCCTCTGGCCTCGAGGGCTCTTCGCCGGTCGCTTCGATCCGTGGGATATCGTCGCGTACGGCGTTGGACTGCTGATTTGTTACTCCTTGGACAACGCGCCTGAGGGGCAGGCTCCTGTGGCGGAGGCTGTGCAGGCGGACGTCCAACGGAAAGAGTTGCATCAGACCTCTAGAAAATGAGCACAGGTCTGTATGCAACGCGTGGTTGGATCCCGCACTGCGGGACGGAGTGGATGGGTTATTG
>JAFGEC010000605.1 GCA_016931775.1 Candidatus Zhuqueibacterota bacterium
AGCCGGCGTCGCCGTTTGAAAAATCACCGTTAACTAATAAATTTGGAGATGTCTGTGCAGAGACGGAGATGGGGAACGTTATTAAAAGAATTCCGAGTATAACTTTTAAATTAAACATAAAAAATCCTTTCATCGTTTTTAAAATAGTATACTAAAAAATATGAACAGCCTAACGCGGCATTGAAGAGACTGGGATAATTTTGATCGAGCGAAAAATCAGATGGTGTATTCCCTGTCGTCCCTGCTGAAATAAAAGTCGGACTGCTAAATTCAATAATTTTGACTATGAATAAAATCACAAAACAAGGCTATTTTATCGAACACAGCGAAATCCAACGTATTGATCACTGCCGTTCGGTTGGTGAATCCTCTTTATCACAGCCGGCTGAAAGTATTAAAAGAGAAAACATCAAGGTAGAAAACAAATATTTCCAGTACATTTTGATCTCCTTGTTTTTTTTGAAAATTCGTTTTTGTGAGGTAAAAACCAAAAATAAATAATATGGTTGCTTGACACATTCAGTCAAAATTAAAACGTGCGAGTTGTTATAAATCACCTCAAAAACATCAATTTTTTAATCTGCTGACTTTCTCCTGCAACCATTTGACAAAAATACATTCCGGATGCGACAGTCTTCCCATAGTTATCCCGGCCGTCCCATGTCACCGATTGTACACCGGCGGACATGTTTTTTTCCGCGAGCGTTCTCACTTTCTGTCCCGAAAGATTAAAAATATCAATACGAATCCGTATTGACCGGGGCAAATAAAAAGTGATTTTTGTCGCGGCATTGAATGGATTGGGATAATTCTGTTGGAGTGAAAAATCAGATAATGGTTCCCCCGCAGTCCCTGCCGAAATAAAGGCCGGATCGTTGAATTCTATAATATAGATACCATTGTCCCCGTCGGAAAGATAAATATAAGGATCATCAAATGTCATGCTGTTAACAGCATACCCGGTATCAAAAGACCCGATTTCCGCAGGATTTGCCGGATCGGTTATGTCAAAAATAATAAATCCGTGTGACTCATCACAAACATACATCAGGTTATCCCGGACTTTGACATCTATTGTCATCCAGACGCCGTCTACATGCAGAAACTCGGTGGGTTCCGCCGGATTGCTGATATCATATATCCAGAGACCCCGGTAACCATCTGCAACATAAACTTTATCGCCCTGTATGGCAATCTCGATTGCATTTCCGGGTGTGGTGACGGAAGCCAGAACAACAGGATTCGTTTTGTCGGAAATATCAATCAAAAAAAAGCCTTCATCCTCCGCTATGATCCCTGCCAGGTTTCCTTCCGTTGTTACGGCTATTGCCTTCCCCAATGTGTCAATATGAGCAATTTCAGCCGGATTCACCGGATCTGAAACATCCAGGATAGACAATCCGGTCGTCCCGTTGGCCAGATAAGCATCATTTCCCGCAAATACGATATCATAGGCCTCGCCCTCAGGTGCATACTCATTGACCATCACCAGTGAAAACGGATCGGAAATATCGACTATTTTTACTCCATGGTTATGGGCCAACAAATATGCATAATTGCCGTGCAGGGCGATACCGTACGCGTACTTGAAGGAATCAATCAGGGCAATTTCGACTGGAACCGCGGGATTAGAAACATCCAAAACCGCCAATCCGCCGGCGGCGTTGGCCACGTAAGCATAAGAATCCTTTATAACGATACCCTTTGTATATCCACCGGTACCCAGATAGCATGTTTCCGCCGGATTGTATGGATCGGAAATGCCCAGGATATCTATACCACCGGATTCATTTGCCAGAAACACTTGGTCATGAACAACGCCGACAAAAACCGGATTACCGGTAGCGGGAAAATCGCTGACGTGTTGCGGATTCATCGGGTCGGAAATTTCAAAAACATTCATCCTGTTCCAGTAATTTGCGATATAGAGAAAATTTCCAGAAATTTTCAAACCAGCCACCTGCCCGATATCTTCCATTAGGTGAATCTCAACCGGATATGCCGGATCGGAAATATCGACAATACTGATCGAACGGCTGTTTCTATTCGCCACATAGGCATAATTTCCGGATAATCCGAGATCAGAGGCCCTTTGTCCGGTCACCAAAAGCGCTTTTTCCACGGGATTATGCGGATCGTTCATATCCATAACAAATAAACCCGAATCACTAACGGCAATGTAGGCCATATTGTCCCGGACACTCAAACCCCATGCTCTCGCCGGTGTTTGATACATACTCAGTTCAACGGGGGATAACGGATCCGAGATATCATAAATGCGGATCAAATCCTTGTCGCCGCTTGTCACCAAATACGGTCCATCAATGGCGAGATAATATGCAGGGCTTTCAATTTTTATACCCATATCCTCAGGAGACACAGGATCGGAGATATTGACCACATGTATACCGTATTCTTTTGTCGCCAATGCCAATAAAGCGTAATCGCCATAAAGAGCGATTGACTGTATGACCGAGGATACAGTGGTCTGTCCGATTTTTTGAGGAAAAGCCGGATTGGATATATCAAAAACCTGAAGACAACCTCCTGTACCGATATATGCCAGGTTGTCTCGAAAAGCGATGTCGCGACACGGCCCTTTAGCCCAGCGACCGACGAGTTTGCAATTTTCATTTTCCTGGGCCAAAAGTAAGGGAATCTGAATTATACAAAAAACGAAAAATACCATATAAAAATATAACCGTGTTTTTTGTGTTTTTTTCATAACAGCCTCCACATATTGATCATAAAAAAACGGTAAACAACTGACAAAAAACTATTTTTTAAAATATCAAATTATTCTACCGGATCCCATTTTCAAAAAATACCTAAATATCGCCAAAAGTCCAGTGTTCTATATCACGTTTTTTAACGCATCAACATCAGCTTGACCGATTTTTGAAAAGATCCGGCCAAAATCCGGCACAGATAGATACCGCTGGCCACGTTCCGGCCCTGCTGGTCCCGCCCGTCCCACTGCAAGGTGTAAAAACCGGCCGGTTGTATAATGTTTTGCAAAACCTTTATCAATTGTCCATGCAGGTTATAAATCGAGACCTCCACCTGAACAGTTCGGGGCAATTCGTATTGAATCGTTGTAGAGGGATTAAACGGATTGGGAAAGGCCGGATACAAATTGAATCCTTCCGGCCGAAAAACCTTTTGTCCTTCAAACACAGCCGTTCCTTGATCATAGTACAGGGCTCCCAAATCGGCCCGGGTTCCATCCGGATCCCGTGGACTGGCCGGATCACCTTTATCGATGCAGGGAGAATCTGCCGCTAACCGGAAATCATACTCTACTTGACTGACAAAATGAGGGTTCTGATACAATTCTCCGGTTCCTGGAAGGGGTGTCCATACCTCGCCGTCGGAGCCATAATTGGTTATATTTTTAAAATAATCATTATATTTAATAACAGGAGACTTTGCGACCGTCGTTTCCATACGGAAAATTCCAGCACGGCCATGAGAGGAGATTATATTATTATAAATATTCGGTGTACCATTTCTTTGTATAAAAATACCATCATAACGGTTGCCCAAAATAGTATTATTGTATATATGGGCTTTTGAACCGGTGGGCAAGTAGATCCCGGTGCTGTTTCTTCGGATAATACATTGACGGATCGTAACATTTCTCCCAACGGCATACACACCATTCCCCTCCATGTCTTCACCATTATCATTCCCATAAATTGTAAAACCTTCTAGTACACCATAGTTTTCCACAGAAACGATACAATCCACATCCCGTTGAAAAAGTGCCGTCTGGGACGGTCCCTCTTTACTTTTAAGGACAACCCATGGTTTTATTGTGACAGGTTCATACCACGTACCGGGACCGACGAGGACCGTATCACCAAAAGTTGCAGATCTCATGGCCTCAGAGATGGTCATAAAAGGTTTCGGCACAGGAAGGACGGCGCCGACACGAATAATATATGCGGAGCCGGCTTCCAACCCATTTTCTTCACCTTTACTGGCACCGGCGATAACAGATAATCCGTATCTATCGTGACAGGCATCCACCGGCAGGCCGAGGTGGTTACCCTCATCGCCGTCGCTGACCTTCAACTTTGTCAATTGTTTCCAACCGGATTCCGTGTATTTAAACACATAGACAGCGCCCGCATTACTGCCGTCGTCATCATCCCCGTATGCACCCACGATAAGATGCTGGTCGGTCATTGACACGGAACATCCAAAATTATCCCCGGCGGCGCCATCCGACGCGGTCAGTTTTTGCAAAAATTTCCAGCCGGTCCCCTCCTGTTTGTACAGATACACTGCACCGGCGTGCTTGCCTTTATCATTGTCGTTATAAGCGCCCACAGCGAAATAATAATTTTCTGTCACTCCCATACCCAAATCGAGGTAGCCAAACGCACACTTTTCGAATCTTACATTGGCTTCCCATTTTTCGGCAACGAATCGGCCGTAAAAATTCCAATTGTTATTACGCAGGTTGTACATATATACCGCGCCGGCATCCTCACCGCCGTGATCATCATAACGGGCACCGACAGCAGCGTAAAGCGGACTGATAGCGACATGAACGCCGAACCAATCACCGGTAGTCCCGTCCGTAGCCGTTATTTTTTTGACCTGTTCCCAGCCCCCGGCATTTCTATGAAAAATATAGGCCGATCCGGACCGGTCACCCTGGTCGTCATCAAAAAAAGCGCCGACAATGGCTTTATCTTCTGCTATCGCCACTGAAATGCCAAACCGGTCATCCGGCGTGGCATCGTCCGCCATGATTTTCCCCTCGTATTCTAAATCTCCGTCATCGTATCGATAAATATACGCAGCGCCGGCTTTTTCACCCGCTGTATCGTTCCACGGTGCACCAATAATGATATAAATACCGTTCGTCGTTTTATGCATATCCAGGGCATATCCGAAAAGCTGATTTTCTTGAGTTCGGAATAGTCTGTTTGCCCCTGTCCAGCTGTTGTCTGAAGGATCATATTTGTAAAAATAGACCATCCCCGCATCCTCAACGTCATCAACGTGATGATTAGGAGCACCGACAGCGGCAATATCTCCGCATATTGCGACAGCCTGTCCAAAATTATCTCCCTCCTCGAACGGGATGCCATGCCGAAACAGCTTATATTCGATTTGTGCCCATAAAAGCCGGACGGTCACCAACATGATGATCCCAATAATAATCCGTGATTTTCTCATCATTCTTTTCCTTTCTTGGCTTCAAGGTCAATAAAAAGTATCTTTTTTCTTACCATGGTTTATTTTCGATTATTTTACTACCGGACCAACAATAACTTGATCGTACGATCGCTTTCACCGGCACGGATACGGCAGAGGTAGATCCCGCTGGGCACAGGAAAGGATTGTTCATCACGGCCATACCATTGAACCGAATACGAACCGGTGTGCTGCCGCTGATTGACCAGCTCTTTGATGAAACGGCCCTGCACGTCGTAAATGTCAAGATTGACATTTTTTTCGCCTGAAATATCGTACCGGATCGTCGTCTCGGGATTAAAGGGATTGGGGTAATTCTGAAATAGCGTCAAATCACCCGGTATTTTGGTATTTTTATGATCTTCACCCGGCTCCTCATTTGCCCGGACCACTCTTTTCCCCGTCCCATCTTTAGGTGGATCGAAAATAACGGTATATAAACCGGGAAAATGTTTGCCATATATTTCGATACCGTAAATACCCGGCTTTAAATAACCGGCCTCCAGCCGTTTGACGACCCGGTTCGAGCCGTTTTCCACCAAAGGTTTTGAAGAAATAATATTTGTTTCACAAATTCTCTTGCCGCATTCATCGATCAATAAAAAATCAAGCAAATTTTCGTCGCCGTAATATTCAAAATTCACGCCGAACAAACGTTTTTCGTCCTCCCAGATAATGATCATTTTTTCCACCGGAAATTCATCGACAGGTTTGCCGGCCAGTATTTCTTTAACGATTTTATAATTCGACGGAAACGGGAAATCGAACGGCACGTCTTTGAACAATTCCGGCAGCGGGTATAAAAAAGGCAGGTCACGTTCGGCCTGGATCCATTCCGGTATCTTGAAAAAAGCCATGTCATCGGGCGGCGGCGTATTGCCGCGGCGATATTGGTCGTAACCGATTATCATCCGGTAATAATTACGCTGATCCATGTAGTCGTGCACGGAAAAACGGATTCTGCCGTCGGGATAATCGGCACGAAAGTTGTCGATCTCTACAGCACTGCCGACAGCGAGTTGACTGTTACCGTCCCCGTCGTATATATAAATATGAAAGGATGAGTTAAAACCGTTGTCCATGGGTTCAATCCATATCGTCAAACGATCGGTAAAAGCATCGAAAGGACCATCCGGCAGTTCAGGAAGCTCCAACTCGAAAAAATCGGGATCGCCATAAACGTGAAAATTGATATCCGCTTGCGTCCATGTATCGTTTATCCGGTCTTCAGGAAAGTCCAAGAAGGCGCATGAAGACAACTCGTCATTCACTTCAAACCGGTCCGGTGCTATATCCAAAGGATCGCTGGATGTGATGTCGAGCTGATAAAAACAAAAATTTAGAGGTGAAACAAAAGGGATATCCACAAAATAGGCACCGGGAGCCAGATTCCCGTTAAATGGCATGTCAGCATTTTGAAGATTTGCACCCCGCAGGCGGCCGGAAAAACTGCCAATACCGTAAAGAAGTCCCTGGCTGGCGGATACCATTCGAAAATCATCCACGAAAAAATAAAAGCCATCTTCCGGATCGTTCAGGGACAGGTTGGCGCAGATCGATCCCTGGTTGGGTTCGACCGTTGCCGGTTCGGAAAACGTATTGGGTTCCCATTCGTCAGGATTGGGTATTTGACATGCATCACGGTCCAGCAGGGAAATAATAGCCGAATCCGCATGCAGGTAACCTGCCACAACAAGAGGATCGGTGCTTTCACTTGCCGTTGTCTGCAAGATGTTCCGGACCTCCGGTGTTGTGATTCCGGGTAACAGAGCACGCATCATGGCTACGACACCCGACGTATACGCCGCTGCGGCACTGGTGCCGCTGAACATGGCCAGGTGAGAATAATCGGGATTTGGAGTGGCATAAATATCTATCTGTGGCCCTCCGGGTGCCCATATATCGACCGGGTCACCGTAATTAGAGCCCCAATTATAACCATCGGCCGAACTCGCCGCATTTTTTGTGTGCAAATCGATAGCACCGACAACAATGGCCCGTTTACCTGATTCCCCGTTTTCAGCCGGGAAAAAGAACTCGCTCTGGGCACCAATATTCACTTCGTCATTACCGGCGCCGGTAATGACAATGACATTGTTGTCAAATGCCTCGTTTATGGCATCGTCCAGTTCATTCAGGTTATGCGTTAGAAACGTTAAACACCACCAGTTACAGAGGCCTCCACAACTTATATTGATGACCGATGCACCCCATGCGATAGCGGTACGAATGGCCTCGGCACACTGGTTCATTGTAAGATCAAAACGAAACGGCATGGGCAATGCCACCGGCGCTCCAATCCCGGCGGCTCCGAACCTGTTGTTATACCGTGCACAGGAGAGGCTCAATGAGCCGGTACCATGATAACCCTCTTCATCCGCATTGACATCCGTGTCATCTTCCACAAAATCATAACAGACCCGTTCCGCAAGCGGGAAATCAGCGTTCAGCCAAAAGCCGACATCGATAACACAAAGCGGTACAGATGTTTCCGAAATATTGAATTTTTCGACAATATCCCAGGCATATATCACATCAATACCGGGTTCATTAAAACAGGCCCAGTTGAGCGCACTTTCATAGCCTTCGTTATACAGATTACTATTGGGTGCGGAAGAGTCGAACGGTTCTTCCTGGGTTGCCGTCATGATACATTGGGGCTGGAAAACCATATTTAGATTGACATAAATATTGCCCAAAGCATGCTCTTTTAGAACAAGGGCGAAAAGTTTGAGCATTTCTTCCGAGGAACAGACAAATTTTCCGCTGATGCCCAATATTTCGGCATTTCCCGCCATCCTCCGGGTGGTTATTTTGTCCGGATCGATTTTTATCCGGTAGTAGCCGCTCTGTTCGGGTATCTCTCGCACATAATCCTTTAGATCGTCCGGCGGCACCGGTATTTTGCCGTCGTCCAGGACACTGCCGTTGTATTGATGCAAAAAATCAGCGAGATGGCTTTGATCTTTGGGTTTGAACACCACTTCGCCCTCTACAAACTGGTCGGTTGTCCCCAGAGGTGACAACAGTACACCAACTTTTTCTTTTCCGCCCTTGACCGGTACAAATTCCGGATCGGCTTTCAATTTGGGATCGATGCGGACTTCAAAATCCCAAAAAGCGGCAGTTTGAGACGAGCTTACGGACGCATATAATATTATGGCCAGCAGAAATATAAATTGTTTCATTTGTATCTCCTTTTATTTGACATGGAGCATTTTTATTCATTCATTGTCATAACATGCAAGTGATTACGCGTCCTTGCAAAACACGGCCAGTAAAGCTATAAACATTTATCCCGGCCTTTGGGCTTTTATTGGCTGAAACTCGACGAAAAATTAATTATTCTCAACGAATCAGCATCAGCTTGACCGATTTTTGAAAAGATCCGGCTAAAATCCGGCACAAATAGATCCCACTGCCCACATTCCGGCCCTGCTGGTCCCGGCCGTCCCACTGCAAAGTGTAACAACCGGCCGGTTGTTGGTTGTCCTGCAAAACCTTTATCCTCTGTCCGTTCAAATTAAAAACCGACACATCAACCGGAACTGTCCGCGGCAATTCATATAAAATTCTGGTGCAAGGATTAAATGGATTGGGATATGCCGGTAACAACTTGAATCCCTCAGGTTCGCGAACCGGCGGTCCTCGCAAAACGTCTGCCGTTGGATCAAAACAAAGCGCGCCCATATCAGCCCGCGTGCCATCGGGATCCAGGGGACTGCCGGGATCACCGGCATCGATGCAGGGAGAATTTGCCGCTAGCCGGAAATCCCAGTGTGCCGGATCGATAATATATGGATTCTGATATAATTCCCCGGTTCCGGGATTGGGTGTCCACGACTGGTCGTCAGAGCCGTAATCGGTGTTGTTATCGAAATAATCATTATATTTAATAACCGGCGATTTGGCAATAGCTGAAATACATCGAAAAATACCTGCCCGGCTGTGAGAGGAGATAATATTATTGTAAATGAGCGGGACGGCATCCTCTTGCATAAAAATACCATCGAAACGATTATCTATTATTGTATTGTTGTATATATGGGCTTTTGAATTGGGAGGTAAATATATTCCGGTACCGTTTATACGGATAATACAGTGGCAAATCGTGACATTTTCCCCAACGGCACACACACCGTACGCCCCCAGGTCTTCACCATTATCATTACCGAAAATTGCAAAACCGTCAAGCGTCGCACCTTCCTCAACCGAAACGATACAAGCCGCATTACGTATAAAAAAGAATGTAGCAAACGGGCCCTCCGCACTTTTCAAAACGACACCCGGTTTTACCGTGACGGCTTCACGCCAAGTTCCGGGACTGACGAGGACCGTATCGCCGGCCTTTGCCAGATTCATGGTCTCGCCAATTGAGGGTAAAATGTTCGGTACCGGAAGGACTCGGCCGATCCCAAAAATATAGGCCGAGCCGGCCTCCATTCCCTTTACGACGTCTTTGCTGGCACCGGCGATTATAGAAAAACCATAACCATCATAGCAAGCATCCACCGGCAGGCCGATGTGATCGCCTTCATGCCCGTCACTGGCCGTCAACTTTGTCATTTGTGTCCATCCGGATTCTGTGGGTTTGAATACATAAACAGCGCCCGCATTGCTGCCTTCGTCATCATCACCATATGCACCCACGATAACATGCTGGTTGGTCATTGACACGGAGCAGCCAAAATTATCCCCGGCGGCGCCGTCCGAAGCCGTCAGTTTTTGTATGAACCTCCAACCGGTTCCTTCCAGTTTGTAAAGATAAACAGCACCGGCAGCCTTGCCTTTATCATTATCGTTATACGCACCCACAGTGAAATAATACTCTTCATCACCAATGTCCACGTTTGAGTACCCAAATTCACATTTTTCAAATCTTACACCGGCTTCCCATTCTTCGGCAACAAACCGGCCGTAATCATTCCACTCGTTATTCCGCCAGCTGTACATGTAAACCGCACCGGCATCCTCACCGCCGTGGTCATCATACCGGGCGCCGACAGCGGCGTAAAGCGGACTGATGGCGACATGAACGCCGAACCAGTCACCGGCAGCACCGTCCGCTACAGTCAACTTTTTCACCTGCTCCCAGCTTGTGCCGCCTTTATGAAAAATATAGGCCGATCCGGACCGGTCGCCTTTGTCGTCGTCGAAAAAGGCGCCCACAATGGCTTTATTTTCCGTTATCGCCACTGATATGCCAAACCGGTCATCTGCTGCGGCATCGTTTGCCATAATTTTTGCCTCGAGATCGAGGTTTCCTTCAAAGTATCGATAAATATACGCGGCTCCCGCTTTTTCACCCGCTTCATCGTCCCATGGTGCACCAATAATGATGAGTGTACCGAACATCGTTTTACAAATATCTACAGCATATCCGAAAAGCTGATCTCTTTGTGTTCGATTGAGTCCTGTAAACTTTTCCCAGCTGTTGTTAGAAGAATTGCGTTTGTAAACATAAACGATCCCCGCATCCTCAACGGTTCCATTGGCATGATTCGGAGCTCCTACGACGGCAAGATTTCCGCATATTGCAACAGCCTGTCCATAATTTTCTCCCTCCTGGGCCGGGCTGGTTCCACGTTCCAGCTTGTACTCGGTTTGTGCCCATAATACGTGGATCATCATGATCATAAATATCATAACTAAAATTCGTGATTTTTCCATCGCTCGGTTCCTTTCTTTGCTTCAAGAAAAAATTGAAAGAATCTTTATTTTCTTACCAG
>JAFGEC010000606.1 GCA_016931775.1 Candidatus Zhuqueibacterota bacterium
CCGGTTTTCGGTTTTTCAACTGTTGAAGCGGCTTCAAGGTTAAATACCACGGGGGCTTTGTTCTCAAGGTAACTTTCTTTTTTATAGGGCAGACTCACAACATCCGACCGGTCCGTGACTTCAAACACAAGGTCGTACCGGCCCGATAAACCTGCTGCAAAGGAACTGTCTACGGCCAATGAAAACGCCACAAGTCCACTGTCGTAGGTCGTTGTGGATAATTGGGATTCCATCGGGCCCTGGGTGTAAACCGTTTGATCTCTTTCTAAACGGAACGTCGCACCCAAAATGTCATCGGTACCGTTGGAATCGATGGCGACAATTTCAAAAAGCTGCCGCCCGTCAAAACCGCTGAGAAGGCTGTCCGGTCCTGTAGCATCAACAATCACGGGCGAAACGTTGTCCAATGAAACGACCTCGATTTGTAACGGTTCGCTGCTCCGGCCTTTGTCATCTGCGGCAGAAAAGACAAACATATACTTTTCACGCATTGCGGTTGCAGGATTCCACGTCAGTTTTTGCGAAAATATACCATCAAAGGCGACAACGTCACCGTCGTTTTCATGTACAGCCTGCCCGTCATCGTACAAAACATAAAAAAACAATGCCGTTGATTCGCCTTTTTTAAAAACCTCCAAACGCACAGAGTCCACCTTTTGTTCGATCCCGGATGTCTGTGCAGAAACAGAAAGTGTATATTCTCGTCCGGGATTTAAAAAGGCGGGTATTTTATACTTTGCGAGTGCCGGAGCCGACCGATAGACCACAGGATTGGGCACATCCCTTTCACTGCAGGCAGTAATCACAACAAAAAAAGTCAAAACAACAAATTTTCTCATATTTTTTTCCTAGAGTATAAACCATACAATTTATAAAACAGGGACTTGACAATCAAGCTCTTTTTAAGTACCCATCTGTTGTGACTGCAGAACCAGCAGGTCAGTTGATTAAACTTTGAAGGAACAAAAATAGTTCCCCATGGGTTCGGCAGACCAAATCCGCTTCCACAAGGTATTCGGCGGAAAGCGTTGTTTCCAATGCAACGCAGAAAATCCCGGCATTTTTTGCGGCTTTAATACCGACCGGTGCATTTTCCACGACGACGGTCTCTGATGGATTTAACTGCAAGTATTCCATGGCCAGAAAATACGGATCGGGATGCGGTTTTCCTCTGGCTACATCCGATTCGGTTATAACTGTTTGAAACCATCTTTGCTGATGCGGTAATAAAACGTGAGCAACATTTTCCCTCGTCGTCCCGGTAACCAGGCCGATCTTGAAATACTTCCGGGCAAAATGAATCACATCTCTCACGCCGGCATACACCTTTGCCCGGCGGGATTTTACAAAAACTGCATTTTTATTACGTGCAATACATCGGGCCGAAAATTCATCGAGCTGAAAATGATGGCTATGGTAGATGGCCTGAGCTATTTTATAAGCCGGCAAACCTTCATTTAAACGCACGATCATATCGTCAGTCAGATCAATTTGCGGATCCAGGATGTATTTCCAGGCAGCAATATGACTCGAGAGAGTTTCCGCGATCACGCCGTCAAAATCAAACAACACTCCTTTAACCGAACTCTCAGGCCGCACCGTAAAAATCAAGTCTGTAAAGCCCCTTTTATTTGTTTTATTGCCCGTTCGATACCGACCAAAATGGAGCGGGCAATAACAGCCGTACCGATATTGTATTCTTCGATACAGGTCACATCACCCAATTCTCGTAAATTTTGATAGTCCAATCCCCGGCCGACCGATACACCCAATCCCAGTTTGTTTGCCACGAGCGCAGTCTGTTTTAATTGTTCGACCTGCTCGTTGAGGGTTCCCAAATCCTGGATGCGGCTGAGAAAGGCCGTATTAAATTGCACAAAATCCAGACGCAATCTTGCAGCTGCACGGATCTGCTGTGCATCAGGTTTGATCAATGCACTGATGACAATGTTATTTGCCCGAAGTGCAGCGACCACATCTTCCATATATTCCACATTAGTGGATATGTCCAGAAAACCGTCCTTTGAGCTGTCATGAACGGCCGGTAGAAGCGTGACCATATCCGGCAGCCACCGCATGGCTTTTTTGACCATATCGTCATTCATAGGGATGGCCAGGTTTAAATGCGTTTGCACGACTTCTTTTAAAACCGTCACATCACGGTCAGTAATATCCGTTCTGTTTTCATACAAATGAGCAATAATTCCATCGATGCCGGCGACTTCGGCGGCAATTGCCACAGAAGCCGGATCGGGAACCCGGCTTTTGTTCATATTTCGTATCTTTGCAACCTGATTGACGCACAAGCAGATGCGTGGCATATTGTTTCCTTTCCATTAGTTGCACAATCTCATGAAATATACTGAATATTATGGCAAATTAATATACTGCGATATACTGACAAACTCTATTCCGCGCAATTCTAAATATTCAATAGACTCTTGCAAAACCACCAGCGTATTTTCCCGGACGTGCCCAATGGCTAATGCCTTTGTATTCTGATGCGCCAGGTCCGCGAGCTTTTCAACCTGGCCCCGGATGTAATCCCGGCTGTCCTCCTGGTCGAGGAAAATATTATTTTGAGCGGCAGGAATTCCTTTTTGTACAGCAATACGATAAGCGACGCTCGCCGAGGTAGTACGGCTGTCAATAAAAAGTAAATTGCGGCTCTGCAACTCGCCGAGAACAGTATCCATTAAATGCGGATCCGACGTCGCTCTGGAACCCTGATGGTTATTCATACCGACGGCATGTGGAAGCTCCGACATGGCTTTCCTCATCCGTTTTCGCAAAGTTGCAGGATCGTGAAGGCTGAGTAGAATAAAACCATCATCGGAATAGGACTCATTGAGCGGTTCCATCGGCATGTGAATCAAAAAATCTTTTTGTCCCAATTTTGCAATTTGGGCAATTTTTTTTGACTGTTTCAAACCGGGGATAATTGAAATCGTAATCGGTTTTTGAAACGATAAAAAATCTGTTACAGTATTGTTATAAGAATAACCAAAATCATCGATAATGACGGCAATCCGGGCTTTGGCGACTTTTTCAGAAATAATTTTAAACGTATATTGTAATTTTACACGTCTATTGCCGATGAAGGCGACAAAGCGATCCCCGCTCTCCTGAACGAACGCAAGTATTTCACTGCCGGTACCGGATAATTGATACTCCAAAAGTTTGACAAATCGATATACTGTTACTTTTGAAGGTACGATTATTTCCAGGCCTTGGGATTGTTGTGAAATTTTTTCGTTGGGTATATTTAATCCCACACAAACCGCTCTCACAGCCGAATCTACTTCTTCGATAACAATTTCACTTCGGGCATTCTTTTCATCAGGGAATAAATAAGGAATAACAACAAATCTTAAAACAGCAAAAAATATGGCGGAAATGGTCAACCTTTTATTCCATTTCTGGATAACAAGGTATCTTTTTCTGGTAGGTTTTTGATAAAATGATCTTCGTAACATAATATTTATTTACCAAAATATGCACGCAATTCACTCCATGTGGGTAATTCCCCAATGGAAAAATCGCTCCATTTATAAATATACCAGAACTCGGAGGTGTTTTTTAAAAGTTTAATTTCAGCCTGGCCTTCCATCATTCGCGGACAATCCAAAGCCCGGCATTTATGCCGAATCGTCAGCTGGTATCTTTGCAGTAAAATGACCGAATCCTGAAAAACGTTCTCCCGTAAAAGCTCTAGAGAAAGACTGCTGGTGGAATCCGCCGGTAAAAAAAATAAAAGCTGGTTAAAATAGGTCTGCTCCTGCTCTATACCCCACCGATCGAACAATCCCGGGTGGGCGTTGGCTACCGCCGGATCTGCGTCATATCGAAATGTCAGTTGTGATTCACTTGTATCAGCAAGGCACCGTAAGTAGTTAATTGCATTTTTCTCTTTGATTGCATTCCTCAAATTTGCCATTAAAAAAGTTGGTGATGTAGGCTGAATCCATGTGGACTGATTGGATTTTGGCTCCTCGGGCTCCCGTGTAGCAAACGGATTTGAACAGGCCAAAAATAAAACCACCGCAATCCAAATAGTAAAAAAATTTTTAAAATATCCTCCCGACATATTACAAATCATGCTTTGAATGAGTTACATAGGCCAAACTATTTGGTTTTACCGGGCATTCTTGCGCTATATCCATTTGACTGATTCGGCCGTCGGCACGTAACTGAAACAGACGGGGAACGAGCCGGTCACGCACCTCATAAAGTGAATACGGCACGACAAAAATTTTTGTTCCACCCTCAAAACCGGCAGGTGTGTTGACCCGCCATTTGATAAAAATGTGCCAGGGTATGGTTGTCGGGCTATCTTTTGGCATATAGTACCACTCTTCATTACAAGATATTTCGGCACCCATAGCAGAATGAACGGCATGCACAATATCACTCATGCCCCGGACATCTTGTTCAGTATGCCGCCAAGGCTGGCAGCTGGGGCTTTTTGAATAAATGGCAACAGTAGGATGAGAATGCCCCAGGTCGACAAAAGCGATGGCGGATAAATTTTCGCAAATGACAAGGTTATTATACCCTGCAAAGTTTACACCATATTCATTGTACAGATTGGGATACTGTTGTACCATAGTTGTTTCATGCTCAATAGAAATACCCCATTCATCAAGACCCACCAATTGCTTATGTAAATGGTCAAATGATGCACCAGCGTCTTTACGCCAGTTTTGATACACGCTGATATACCGGACATATCGATTGTTTCTGTAGATTCTTTCTATTGAACGGATGGTGAAATCAAAATATAAATAATGTTCGTCCGCGGAAAATTCACCCGAAGAAGCCAATTGGGAAAGGTTTTGAGCACCGGGAATAAAATGTCGGCGTGGAACAATCAGTTCGTGGCAGCCATGAAAAAACGGATCGGCCATTGCTAATTTCTGATTTACCGGCATTGCACTAATTTCATCAGCGGATAAGCCACTGTAGGAAAGTTTTAAATTGATAATAGAAACTATATGGTTCCGACCAACCGGATCGGCCAAATATTCATGCTGAAACTTTTCATTGATACGTGAAAATTGATAATTATAGTTTTTCCTCCAGTAATCAAGTGTGACAATTTCAAATAAATTCGGTATACATCGAAAATCAGCTGTATGGCTCAGCACATCCGAGATTGATAGTTTTTCCTGGTATTCATATATACCGTTTTTTCGGACGAGGCGTACCTTTTCAGGAGGTGTATTAAAATAATTTTGCGGACAAAAATTACACACAGACTCCCGATCCGAGGGAATAATTTCACCCGGATTTTGGGTTTTCTGTGTAAATATGGGACGGTCTTTACGACCGGGAATATACCACACTTCGGTGCCGGTTATGGGATTAAAATGTTTCTCGGTCCCATCCGGCATTATTTTCCGCATTTCTCTGGAAAACCGCCTCATCATCACAGATTTTTACTGTACAAACTGTTGAACAAAATATTTAGGCGTCAGGGTTTCCCCGGTGGCATTCAGAATCATCATATCCCACCGGTAGATCGATCCGGTCTCGAAAATGCGTGTCCGCAAATATCGCCCGACTTTATCATTGTTAATAAATGTAATATTTTGATAGTCCTCTGATTTATAGACTTTCTCCGCAATGTCGTGAAAAAGCTGGGAGGCCAGCAATTCTCCCAATAAATAATTATGGTAATAGCATGGTGCAATAGCAAAATGTATTTTGGCAGCCCAATCCGGCTCGTTTCTTCCAGGCGGCCGGTGAATCATTTGATATCTCTCGACCAGATCCCACCATAATTCGTTGAGATCCTGATTGGGATCGGCATACAATTCCTTTTCAAAGTGATACATCACCATGGCCCAGCGTGCAAAAATGAGCTGTTTCAACCGGGAATATTTTTCACTCACCGTACGAATTTCGTCCTGATTTTCGGAGGAAAGTTCCAGCATTTCTCCCATCCAGTCGGCATTACGGCTGAATCGTCCAAACAGCATGGCAATCGCTTCAGTGGTAAAGGAATGTGCGGGTGTGCGCAGAATATAAGGACATTTCGGATCCTGATAATAATCGTAGACAGCGTGTCCGAGCTCGTGTAAAAGTGTCTCCATCCATCTCTCATCGTTCTTTAAATTACACAATACTCGTACATCCCCTGACCGGTCGATATCGATACAGAAGGCATGGGGATTTTTACCATCACGTTCATACAGATCACTGTTTTCAATAATGGATTCCACCGGCATCCCTATACTTTTGTAAAACGTCGTCGCGATGTCGATTATATTGCGGTCTGAATAATACTTATCCAAATCCAGTTCATACACTAACGGAGTTTCCTGAAAAAACGGATCGTGATAATGCCAGGGCAACAATCCCTCAACTCCTATGCCATAAACATCGGCCAGGATAGTATCCAGTTCCGCTTTTATACTGGCAAATGGTGCATTGGTTAACGCCTCCAGTTCACTGAATATTTCGTCCAGTTCTTGCCGGTTCTGTTCTTTCGACGCAAGTGACAACTCATGATAATCAATAAATCCCAATGTTTGGGCGGCCTTGTTTCGTAATTTGGCCAAACGGACAAGATTTTCGGCAACTACGGGGCCGACCTGTTTACTGGCGAGCCAAGCGGCTTTCCTCTTACTTGAATCCGTCTCATTTTTCAAAATCTCGTTGATATCATTCGACGTCACTGAACGGCCGTTTATTGTTCCGCGGTATGTATTGAAATCCTTTTCAATCTTGGCTCCCAAGTCCACAATTTGACGCATCAATTCGGGCGCTATCTGATTTTCCAGATAACTATTGTATAATATTTGCAATTGTCTGAGAATAACCGGATTATTAATTCTGCCGGAATCAATTGCGGCTTTAACCTTTTGAAAATCCTCCTTATTACTGTATAATGTACGTATTTCAAGGTCCAGTTCGGCATACCGGTCATACTGTTCTGCATCTCCAGTGGTCGCGGCCTTCCAATAAGCAAGCGAACTCTTTTTGTACAGTGGTTTTATCTTTTCAACATGGACATCGATGAATTTTTGCATCTGTTTCTCCTCGGCGTTCGGCCCACACGCAAGCCACAACAGAGCCAAAAAGTAAATGGCGAAACGTTTCATTATTTTCCCTCCCGATCGGTTCAGTTGTTCCATCTATATCTTGAAATTTTACGAAATTCAATGACCAATAGCAAGTAAAAGAAAAAATCGAAAAATTGAATTTGTCTTTTCCAAATTTTTATTTATATTTCAATATGAAAAAAGGTCCCAAAGAAATATTGGTTATCGGAGATCGTGTTTTAATTATCCCGGATATGGGTGACGACCGCAGCAATTCAGGTCTTTATCTACCCAAATGGGCTGTGGAAAAAGAATCAGTACAGGGCGGCCGGATAGTAGAGACAGGGCCGGGAATCCCCCTACCATCCCCCAATGATGTGGAGCAGGAACCTTGGAAAAAGCCCGAACTCAACCAAAAACATATCCCCTTACAGGCACGTGTGGGTGATTATGCGATTTTTCTTCGCAAATCTGCTGTTGAAGTAAAAATGGACAAAGAAACATACCTTATTGTGCCGCAGGCTGCCTTGCTTCTTCTCATACGAGAGAAAAAGCAACACGAATGACACAAATATCCGAGTTTTTTATTACATGAACACAAGACGAAAAGACATACGATTTGGCCGATTGCTTTTTGGTATTCTTTTATTATTGATACAATGCCAAAAACAACGCTCACCTTTTCCTGTTTTGGCATTGGAAGGTTCTGATTATCAAAACCTGCAAACATCAACATTTATACAGATTAAATATGCCGGATTTACCATTTCCTATTCTTCGTTTTCAGATCCTCAACTTAACAAAAAAGCACTCGATTATGCCGAATCCGCAGGTATTAAACTGATTTTATCCGATCAGCGGATTAATTCGTTTATTTTAAATGAACACTCAATCTTTTCGGAACTCGACGCTGCTGTGAAGGATTATCACTCACATCCGGCATTTTTCGGTTATATGCTTGACACAGAAATCGCTTATGACAGGTTTGAACGTATCAGCGCCGTAAAAAAATATTTACACAACAGGGATCCTCTTCACCCGTCTCTTATTATCATACAACCGCTTTATGCCAGCCCATCGCAGCTGCAAATTGACGACTATTCCAAATATATCGACAATTTTTTAAAAATTGTCGATCCCGAATTGTTCTGTTTGAATTATTTTCCCGTTACTCAATCCGGACCGTTATATTTTTCCAATTTACAGATATGTTATGATCTTTATAGAACAAAAGGGGTCAAATTTTGGGGAACGGTTCTTTCGCTTTCTTTTGCCCCATATCCTCAGATCAAGCATTCATATCTCAGATTTCAAGCCTATTGTTCATTGGCATATGGAGCAAGGGGACTGACTTTTTATTCATTTTATCTGCCCCGGGATCAAAAATGGGTTTATCAGGAGGCATTGGTGGATCCAGCCGGTGAAAAAACGCCTCTTCTGTCTCATGCGGCTACTATCAACGGTGAAATCGAAAAAATCGGCACAACACTAATGCATCTTACACCTAAAGGCGTCTATCACAGTGAACCTGTGACAGCAGGTTGTTTTCCTCTGTCACCTGATTTAGGCATCCAAAATATACATGGTCGCGACATTATAGCTGCATTTTTCAGTGATGAGGTTGAAAACGAATACGTCCTGCTGATCAATAAAAATTTCAGTTCCGGAAGCAAGCCACGTATATATTTTCATTCACGAATTACTCAAGTTATTGAGATGGTAAAAAATGAAAACGATCCTCTAATCATTGAATGGGAATCGGATACAACGGAAAAAAGTTATCCTATTTTATTCCAAGCCGGCGATGGCAGGCTATTTCGGCTTATGACCAGATCGATCGGCTGAACATATCCAGACGCCCATACCATTCGTACAGCTTTTTCATCACGCGGTTCTTATCTCTCACGATAAAATCATAAAAGATGAGTCCGGCCTCCGATGTACAAAGATATCCGTATATCTTGTGAGGATTTCTGATGTTTTGTATTTTATAATTATTATTAATGATAAAATCCTGAGGGTGTATTCCTTTTGAATTAGGATCGAAATCATCAGCAAGATTGTAATTGAGTGAAATAATATCCCCAAGATCGGAAAAATTATACCAATGACGCAAAACCCTTTCGGGTGTTTTTAACGACAGTACTGTACCATATTTTAATTTTTGTTCTACAGCAATTTTATTTTGCATAATAGGCAGCCCCAGCGGTGAGCCCATAGTGACAAAAGTGTCCACCGTAAAATCCTCTTGGGCGTTTACCAAAACGTCATAACTGATGATGGTACCCATGGAATGCGCCAAAAGCAATATGTTTTTTTTCCGGTATTTGACTAAAACATCGAGCAAACGTTGCCGGATCACATCTCTGACCAGTTGCCCTCCCATGTGGCGTGAAGAATAATAAATGGCTAGATCTTTAAAAAAATGTTTGATGATTATATTGGGAATCCCGGCAAGATTAATAGAATAATCCTTGTTCAAAAACAACCGATCCAGTTGTTTTTCTATATAATCAAGTTTCTTTTGCCTTTTTTTATCGGGTCTCTTGTCGACATTTTTCGTATCAGGTGAAAAAGGTTCTTTGAGAAACAGGGGATGTTTTTTTTCCGCAATATTCGGATCCAGTGGCTTCGGATGCAAGATATCGGCCCAGTAAACCAATTCGAATCTGAAGGGCACCGGATGACCTGCCGCAGCCAATCCACTCTGGATGGATTTTACCCACCATTGTTTCAGGAGGTTTCTGGGAGGCTTATTACCCAAACCATGAATACCGATTATAATCTTGGACACATGTATTCCTTTTAAAGAATCAATAAAATGAGCTTTGGGGTATATTCAGTTATTTATTTCGGCACGGCCATTAAAAAACGGTTAAAATGACACAAAACATCTTCCATCCGGTTGCCGAACAATTGATACATCTTCATTGACCCGCCTGTTTGATGCAGCGGTGCCAGATCGAGATCTTCCAGACTGATATAGGCGTACTTGCCAAAATAATTTTTCAATAATTCCAAAAAATCAATTTGCACCGGTAAAAACTCAATTTTCTCCTGATTGTTTATCCTAAGCCAGGTTTTATATCGGTCTTCAACCAGTTGCGCGAAGGGTTTTAAAAATTTAATACTGCCCCTCTCATAATGCACAAGCGATATAAAGTCCGTCATTGCCCGTTTTCCACTACCTTGTTGAATATTTTTTTTATAATGCTGATAGGCTAGCCAAACGGTCTCAATTTGCAAACAATAGGGATGTTTACTCATTACTTCAGCAGCCTGTTTTATATTTTCATATGAAATCCATTCCGGATTGTTGAAATAAATTCCCTGCAGGACTTTTAGGCTGTTCTTGTGGTCTTGTAGAAATTTTTTAAAACGGCCAAGAATGCTTTTTGCTTTCTCGTTAATCAGTTCCAAACTTTCATTGTCTTCCAATTCAAAAAGAGCGCTGTTGGAGGATTCATATTTATTATATAACTCAAGAATCACCTTTCGAATACCCTCTATTCTTAGGGGCGAGCAAGCCACTTTAATCAGTTCTTTCTTGGTGGACTGCACCTGTTGGGCGTTAGGATGGACAGAATTAAACAGCTCTTTGGCGATTTCTTCGAGGACGTCGGGATCAGTGACATCCAAAAGAGAATGAATAATTTGTTTCAAAGGTTTGCCAAACGCTGTCTTTTCAATTAAAATCCGATCATCCTGACTGATTTTTAAATTTAACTGAGCCAACCGGCCGGCCAGTGTTGTGATCACATCGACATTGACATGTTCCGAATTAACATGATTAAAAAGATCCTCGAGGCTATCGTTTTTTTTACGTTCCAGCGAATAAAAGTCCGATTGATCCTTTGAACAAATCCCAACAGTATCAAAAACAAGAAACCGTGTTTTTATTGTTGCGTCCGGTGATACAAACTGTAATTCTGCCGAGCTGATTGTTCTTGCGCCTCGACCTTTCATCATTTGCATAGCGACGGCTGAGCCCGGTTGGCAAAAGAAAAATAGACACTCTACCGCCCGAAAATTTGTCCCGCAAGCAAAGTCCGTCGTTACAAGAAGACGGGGATTTATAGAGTCATTAAACTGAGAAATTAATTTTTCAAAATTATCCACATCTTTCGAGGAAATTCGAACACAAAAATCAGAAGATGCACTGAATATTTTCTGGAAGGCCTGCACGATAAAATCGGCCTGTTTATCATTTCGGGCGAAAACAATGGTTTTGGGGACAAAAGACCGTCCTGGAAATATTTCAGTAAACAACCGTTCCTTAAAAGCCAGTGCAACAGCCCGAATTTCGGTTTTTGAGGTCAATTCTCTGGTTATCATTTCACTATATCTGTCGATTGTTGCCCATCTGATTCTTTTGGTTTTCGCCGTTCTTTTGTCAGGCTGAAAATAACCATCGACAGAAATTCCGCGCTTCTCTCCACTTATTTTGAACGAATAAACAGCATAATCCACAATACAACCATCGGCTATAGCCCGTTCCGGTTTGTATTCCATCAAAATATTTTTCTGGTAAAATTCATATACTTGTTTGGAGCAGGTAGAAGTTAGTCCAATAACCGGCGCATCAAAATAATCAAAAATCGCATGAAAATATTTTAAAGCTGATGGTGCACAATCATCAATGATAATATAATCAAATGTTTCGATCGGATATTCATCGGGATAATGTGGATCGGCTTTTAATGTTTTAAAAGATTTTCCAAACAATGTTTCTTCGCTGTCATATTGATCCGGATATTGAAAAATACCACCTAATTCCTGCAACGTTGTCAAAAAAATCCTGGCATTAGAATTTATTCCGCGAGAAAGAAATTGAATACGATCAGTAAGTGGAATGTTGGAATCTTCAGTCGACAAAAAAGATTGATAACTATTTAAAACCTGCCGTCCCAAATGGTCTCTATCGGTAATGTATAGGAAACGTTGAGCATGGGTATACTGTAAAAGCCGCTGGATCAATACAAAGGCAGCTTTGGTTTTTCCGGCGCCTATTGCGATCCGCGCACAAAACCGTGGTTGGGATTTAAGCAATGCCTTTTCCGCCAGTTGTACAAATTCAAACTGACAGTCCCATAAGCCGGTTTTATCCAAAGGTGGCAGGCTATAAATTTTGGCGTTTTGAGTTTTTTCCAAACTCAACAATTGTTTTATTGTTCCGGGATGATAAAATGAAAAAACCTTGCGCCATGACGGTATAACATCACGTATGTTCAGAAACAGTAAATCTTTACCATTGTAAACATAAAATAGCGGTAAAGGTATATAAATATGTGGTACGTAATTGGGTACGTCATTTAAATATTCCAAAATTCTTTTTTCCACACCATTTAATTTATCGAAATGATCAATCAAGACAATGCCCACAGCCATTCGGTCGATAAACAGTAAATAATCAACGCTTCTGTTTAAAAGCGGAAAATTATTTACGGCTATCCCGTTTGGGACGGCCAGGTCGATGTTTTCTGCATCTTGAATTTCCCAACCCGTTTCCAACAGCTGTTCCTTCACACTCTGACGCACTTTTTCAGGTAAAACCTTCGACATTCGGCCCTTAAATTTGTTGAATAAAAAAAGAACCCTAGAGTATACTAACAACAATACAAAAAAGCAAATTAAAATGTTATTGACATTTTACGGAAAATTAATAAATTGGTTTAAAAAATAACGGCAGACCTTTGAAAAAACTCATACTTTTTTTGACATTATCCTTGTTATTTTTATCCTGCATTCAACATTATTATGCGGGCCTTCCTGCCCGGCCGACAGAAGCCGTTGTTCTTACGTTGGATATGATTAAAAAATATCAATTGGATACGGAAAAATTCAAACTGATCCATGTATATCTCGGCAATGAACTGGTCATCTCCCGTGAAATAACCCGTGAAGAAGCGAATTCCGGCCGCCATAAAAATCTGACCGTTCGAAAAGACAGAACAATGGAAGAATTGACATTCCCCCGCTGGGTACGTGGAAATGTAATAGGTATGAAAAAAGCGGCAACATTTTGGCAAAAACTGCAAAATAAGCACACTTTTTTATTACTGGTCAGCTTTGAAGACAAAAACGGGGCATATTTGACATTTAAACCTAATAATTCCGGGGGTTATATATTGGAGACACTGGGGGACGGTCATTATGTCAAATACAATAGCTCCACCTATCGTTGTGTTTCCGATTGCAACTATATTGAACTTTTGGTTGACCTGGAGATCGAGGAAGATAATTCACGGCAGACCCGGGTTGTCCCGGGGCGGTAGATGGGTGATAATGGATGAAAAATAAAAACAGTTCCTCAATTTGTATTGTATTCCTCACACTTATTTTATTGCGGTTCCCCCCCATTGATCCTTTGTTCGTAATACAAGAAAATAGGTTAGAGAAACCACTAACCATATTCGTCAACTTGTAGACAAGAATTAATGTGGCAGAACAATTTTATTTTCTCCTTCCCCAGCTTTGTAAAAAACCGCTACATGGCCGATAATCTGCACCAAAAAGCACGATCCCCGTTCCGCAATATCGGCTGCGATGACCTTCCTCTCTTCTTTAAACTCGACAAATTTTACTTTGACCAGCTCCTGCGTTCCAAAAGCCTCCAAAAGCGCATTCAATACGTTTTCATCCGCGCCGTTCTTGCCGATATACACAACCGGTTTCAGATGATGGGCAAGAGCTTTAAGATACTTGATCTGTTTATTGGTTAAATTCTCCACATACACCTCTAATTTTCTTGACAATATTCCAAAAGACCGTCGCAAAGCCAGTTTGCCACAGCCTGACGATTATTTTCAATGATAAACCGGTCTTGATCCTTGGGATTTTTAATATTACCCAACTCAATATACACACCCACCGGCCTGCTATTCGTTAATACATGTAAATTCCTGCTCTTGTAGACACCCGTGTATCCGCGTCCCGGTTGCTTTGATGAGTATTTTCTGTCAATCACCTCGTACAAGGTACGCGCGAGGGCTTTCCCCCGAACCGAATCTTTGAGGAAATAATAAAAAATGTCGATCCGTTTTGACTTTGAACTGGAATCAACATGCAAGATAATCATGAATTGATCTTTTGCCTTGTTATTTACCTCATACAACTTGTTGATAATTTGAACGCGTTGATCGAGGCGCGTCTTTCGATCCTGAGAAATTTTAATCCCGCCGTAATAATACTCGTCGCGATCACCTTCCAAAATTTGATCGGACCGGATGCCATCATTGGGGTCCTGTACAATCATATAAACCCTGGCGCCATATTCAAGAAGATTTAGCGCCAACCGTAAAGTAATATCATAGGCATATTCATCCTCATATAATTTGTACTTGCCCCGCTTGCCGATGGCACCCGGATCAGGGCCGCCGTGACCACTGACCAAATAAAAAACAATACCTTTAAGAAGCTGGTTTCGTAATTCCGGTTTTTGACTATTATCACCGAAAATGGACAACTGATCTGAACTTTTCGGCGTCGGTGAAGAGAGGATGAATTCCGGCACCCACAAATTTTTGTCCGTATGATAGCTCGATTTTTTCAACCTGGCGCGTACGATACTTTCATTATATAATTGTATTCGACCGGCGGCTTCATAATCGATTGAAAGCGTAGATTGAATATTTTTTCCATTGTACGGCACAATTTTTATGGGCAGTTTATAATATTTCCCCAGTTGTAATCCGGTCTGATTTGTAAATAATGGGGCGTTCAACTTTTTGAATTCGCTGATACTTTGACGGTCGGCGGGTAAGGCGTAACGTTTAAGAATCGTGTAAATACCGTCACCTTTATATGGTTTTACAGCAACATAGGTTTGGGCAAAAGATGATCCAGTAATAAAAATTGTAACAGCAAACAACTTGAGTAAATTCTTCATTTGTGTACAATTTTGTATCAATCAGCAATTCCTGAACAATAATATGTATTTATTGAAATTTGATTTTTTTAAATCTAACGAGTAAAAATGTAACTTTCAACCCAAAATTAAAGTATTTTGTTTCGTCATATTTGTCACAATAAATAACACTTGGGGATATCTTGGAAAATAATCTTATTGACATTCTTGGTAATTATCATAAATTTTCTAGATATATATTTTTTATGTAAGAATGTGGATTATTGATGGAACAACTTGTTCTCGTCTACATAACATGTCCTACTGAAGCTGAGGCGAAATCTATTACCGACGCGCTTTTAAAGGAACGGCTTGCAGCATGCGTCAATCTGGTACCGCAGGTTATTTCATTTTTTCATTGGAAGGGAACCATTGAAAACGAAACCGAAGTGCTGCTGATGGTAAAAACCAGACAAGCCTGCCTGGAACATTTAAAAAAAACCGTACTGCGGCTGCATTCTTATGACGTGCCGGAAATTCTTGCTTGTCCGATAATAGCCGGTTCAGAGGACTATATAAACTGGGTCATCAAAGAGACGACAGAAAAGAAGGGGACATAAATTGGAACTCGTTGTATTAGGCTCAGGCACCTGCGTGCCGAACCTGAAAAGATCATGTTCAGCATATTATATCAAGGCCGATAATGTTCATATCCTATTCGACATCGGTTTTGGCACATTGCGGCGCATGCTCGAGGCCGGAATCGATTACCGCGAAATCGATTATATATTTTGCAGCCATACACATCTTGACCACGTTGGCGATCTTGCTCCACTATTAATGGCAATCAATCATACACCGGGATTTAAACGAAAAAAAAATCTGACGATTGTCGGACCGCCAAATTTTATTAATTTTATGCGGCAATTGGGAGAAACGTTTGGAATAAATGCCATTGCGTCATCAACTTTTCAACTCACGATCAAGGAAATGGAGGAGGAAACAATCCAATTTGAGGATTTTAAAATCCAAAGCATGCTGATGGCCCACAACCGAATCGCGAACGGTTATCGGCTTACGCAAAAGAAAAAAACAATCGCATATACCGGCGATACTCAGCACTGTCTTCAGGCGGTAGCACTTTTGCACGATGCAGCACTCGGTATTCTGGATTGTTCATTCCCCGATAATCAGCCGGTCGAGGGGCATCTTACTCCATCACTTGCCGCAGAAATCGCTCAAAAAGCCGGTTGTGAAAAAATAATATTATCACACTTTTACCCAATGATGGAAAAGATCGATATAATACAAATCTGTAAAAAAATATACAACGGCGATATCAATATTGCAGAGGATCTTGAAAAGTATAAAATTTAACAGGAACATATTGATGAGTTCCCATGTCTAATTATTAAAAAAGCCAGATAAAAGGTCAATTTGTCAAAAAATTCATTCAGAATCACATTATTAATATCCATATTGCTGCACTTTGTTTTTTTGCTATTATATAAACCACTTGCCAGCATAACACTTTTTCCTTTTAACGACAAAATTGAGGGCCAAATACCCGAACCCCTCACTTTCGATCTGGTGAATCCCCTTGCTGAGTTGGTCGAAACCCCGCCGGACGCTGAGATACCGGAACCCCAAAATGCACGGTATATGTCCGATAAAAACGCCCGTGCCCAGGACATATATGCAGACAACGATTTACCATCGGGAGATGCTTTCAGTCGTGGACGAACCGATTACAAACTTTTTGCCGGTGGCGGTAATTTGACCGAACAGGTACCACAACAGGTATCGGAGCAAACAGCCGAACAAACAAACGACCAGCATGACCTGACCGACTCTCCCGAACAGGAAGAGAGTCTGACATCCGGAGATGTTCGTCTTTTTGACAACCAAAGGTATACTCGCCGATCGCAAAAATTCGATCCGGCCCTTCTGCGTGGCTCCGGCGCCAACCGTACTCTGCCAGCCAATAATTTTTCCGATGATGTCAACTGGGACAATCAAAATTCCGACGCCAGAGACCTGGGCGGTGTGTCACTGAACACCTATGCATGGGATTTTGCACCGTATATTATTTATATGAAAAGAAGAATGCGCGAACATATCTACCCGCCGCCGGCGTTCTCGCAAATGGGCGCCATTCAGGGTGAAATATTAATCCGTTTCCGGGTTGAACGGGACGGCACGGTCAGCAAATTGGAATTAATTTCCTACAAAGGCCACAAATCTCTGGCGGAAACAAGCCTGAATGCGGTCAAAGGCTCCGATCCTTTTAAACAACTTCCGGAAAATTTTCCGGAAAAATATTTGGAATTAACATGGACATTTATATATTCCATCTTTCGATAAATCAATACAGAAAAATAACAGGCTGAACGGAAAAAAAAATAATGAAGGAAGCAATCTTATTTCTCTCCAAGGGTGGGGTCGTTATGATTCCACTCATCTTATGCTCGATTATCGGATTGGCGATCGTCATCGAAAAGGCTTTCAGTCTTAGGCGCAGACAGGTTCTCATTCCGGAAATCATTAATGTAATCGACTCGATTGAAACAGTCGACGATATTAAACTGGCCATCAATATATGTAAAAAAAATACAGGTCCTTTGGCCAACATAATTCTTACCGGATTGAGTTACCAGTCTCTACCCATGGACGAAATTAAAGAGCTCATTAACGATGAAGGCCGGCAGCAAGTTCGGATTTTGGAACGCGGCCTTTCGATTTTAGAGATCATCGCCGGGATCGCACCGTTGCTGGGCCTGCTGGGTACTGTCGTTGGTATGATCAAAGTTTTTAACGTTATATCCACCCAGGGTGCAGGACAGGCAAACCTGCTGGCCGGTGGTATTTCCGAAGCACTGATCACGACCGCTTCCGGTCTGGTTATCGGAATACCCATTCTGGTCGCCTTTTTTTACTATACCAAACGTGCTGAAAATTATATATTGGATATCGAAAAATACTCCACTGCTCTGCTGCAGAAAATACGCATCATCAATTTACCCCAAACAACAAAAGTCTCACAAAATGCAATTTAAAGAAACGAGAAAAAAATCACAGGGCATAAACATCACCTCACTTATTGACGTTATGTTTATCCTGCTGATCTTTTTTATGGTATCTTCCAGTTTTATCGAACAACCGGGTATGAAACTGGAATTGCCCACAACAAAAAGTCAGGAAGTGGCAAAAATCGAAAATCTGGTGATATATATCAGCAAGGAAGGTGATATTCAGTTAAATGAAATACCGGTTGCGCTGGAAAATCTGCCAGAAGAAATTAAAAAACTGGTGCCGCAACTGGACGAGAAAACAATTATTCTAAAAGCTGACAAGGAATCGGCACACGGCCTTATCGTTCAGGTCATGGACATTTCCAAGCGCAACGGGCTGGAAAAAATTGTTATCGGAACAAAAATCGAACCCAATTAAAACGACGGGGATAGCTGATGAAAATAGCACTTTTATCCGACAGTCACGACCATCTCGATGTATTACATAAAGCAGTCGATTATTGTAACAAGCTGAACGTTGCTGCGGTGCTGCACGCCGGTGACCTGGTGGCACCTTTTGTCCAGCGTGCTTTGAAAAATCTCCGGGCCCCGCTTACGATGGTTTTTGGCAATAATGACGGAGAAAAAAACGGCCTGCGGCACGTTTTTCAAAACCAAATATTCGATCCGCCATACGAATTGGAACTAGACGGCCAAAAAGTCCTGATGCTGCACGATCCGATTGTCCTTCCTGCACTTGAAAAATCGGAAGTCTATGATCTAATTTTATACGGCCATCTGCACGAAATTTATATCAAAAAAGAAAAATGCCTTGTGGTGAATCCGGGTGAGCTTTGCGGATGGTTAACCGGAAAATCGACATTCGCAATATGGGATACGAAAGAACATACAGCAGAAATCGTCGAGTTGTAATGACTTTTGATCATACCTTCAAATCACAGCCCCAGAATCTGTTCCAGTTGCTTTTTTCCGGCTCCCCGACGTATGACATGAGGTTTTTCATCACACAAATCGATCACCGAGGACACATCATGTGATAAATGGCCGGCATCAAGAAAAATATCGACAAAATTGGCAAACGATTCATATAAATCCTCAGGATCGTCAATATATTCCTGATCGGATAGCCGTGCACTGGTACTAATGACAGGATTGCCGAACTCTTCCAGCAGCGCATGACAGATCTTATCATCGGGTACACGGATGCCGACCGTTCGTTTCTTTTCAAGCAAAATTTTGGGGACCAGACGGGTGGCCGGAAGAATAAAGGTAAAAGGTCCCGGAAGCAAATGCCGCATTATTTTATAGGCCGGCGTTGAAACGTAAGCGTATTTGGCAATATCCTTCAGGTCCGGGCAGATAAAACTCAGTAACTTTCTTTTCTTAAAACCCTTGACCTGATAGATCCGTTCCACGGCTTTTTTATTAAACAAATCGCACCCCAGACCATAAACCGTATCGGTCGGGTAGATAACAAGGCCACCTTCCCGCAATACTTCGGCCGCATACCTGATATAGCGTTCCTGAGGATTTTGTTGATTTATCTCGAATCGTATCATAATTAAAAAGATTAAAGTTAGTTTAAAAATTTAATAGTTGCAAGTATTTTGAATAAATATAAATAAATCTTTGTTTTAATAATAAAGTATAATATTGGATAAACTATGATATTTGAAATTATTACAGGTATATTAACTAGCACCTATCAGCTGCTTCTGGATATGGCGCCTTATTTACTGTTTGGTTTTGTTTTTGCCGGTATTTTGAATGAATTTTTTTCAACGGAGAAACTGGCCAAACATCTGGGAAAATCGAGTATTCGTTCAGTATTAAAAGCGGCAATTTTCGGAATTCCCCTGCCGTTATGTTCCTGCGGCGTGATACCACCGACGATGACTTTGCGGAAAAACGGCGCCAGTCGCGGTGCGGTGATTTCCTTTCTCATTGCTACACCCACGTCCGGGATCGATTCCATCATGGCGACCTGGTCGTTGTTGGGACCGTTTTTCGCCGTTTACCGGGTTTTTGCCAGCTTTGTTGCAGCGGTATTTTCAGGTATAAGCACCAATTTGCTCGATGAAAAGTCATCCGAAATCCGGACGACTAAAAATGAAGAAAAAAACACCTTTTATCAGACAGGATTTCTCCGGCGAATCGGCCGAATTTTTCACTATGCTTTTTTCGAGCTATTGGGGGAAATCGGTAAATGGCTCATACTAGGTCTTTTTGTCGGAGGTGTGATCACGTTTTTTATTCCCGATAATTTTTTCAGCGAAGGTTTATTGACGGGGTGGCAGGCTATTTTGGTCATGCTGGTCATAGGATTGCCGTTATACGTTTGCGCCACAGGTTCAATCCCCATCGCCGCAGCTCTGTTCATGAAAGGCCTCAATCCCGGTGCCGCCTTTGTCTTTTTGTTGGCCGGTCCCGCTACCAACGCTGTCACGCTAACGGTCATCGGCAAGTATTTGGGAAGAAAAACTGTACTGATCTATCTTGTAACCCTGATCATCAGCAGCATCGGACTGGGTTTACTGCTGGATGTACTATGGAAGGTTACCGGATATCAGCTTCATTTACATACCCACGGGATGCATGAGATGCTGCCCGTATGGCTTAAAACAAGTGCCGGAATTTTACTGATGGCTTTGCTTGTATTTTATTACATCAAAAATTCACGTCTTTTTTCTTCAGAGGAGAAATTATTAGAAATGAAAACTGTATACAAGGTTTCAGATATGACGTGTAACAATTGCGTCGCGCACGTCACAAACGCGCTTAAATCAATTAAGGGAATTGAATTTGTGAGCGCAGATTTAAGCAAGAAGAATATATTTATTCAACATGAGGACCATGTAACCTCAAAGCAAATGGAAAATGCAATCCGGGATGCAGGATATACGCCGGAAGCCGTAGGGAAATAAATGGGAATTATAATATAAAAAAGTTCAGCTCGATAGGACAATCGAAACAGAAATTATTTATTTAAATCAAAATAATATTATTCCAACGAAGAACCTTCATGGCGTCCGCAACATTCAACTTCCTTTTCATCGGAGGAACAACGTTCTCCACCGCAACAGCTTGAAGGCCGTTTTTTATATTTGGAAAAATACAAGGCCGCACCCATTATAACAAAAACCAAAACCAAAAAAATAAAGACAACCAGATATTGACTCATTTTACTCCTCTAAAAAATCATTAAATTGCTGTGTTTTCTTTTCGATAAAACCATTTTTATCCCGAATAATCATAAAAACCGCCAAATCGTTCCGTAAAGCAAGATTGTATCCTTCCTCCGGCCCCAGAACCGTAATGGCCGTCGCCCACGCATCCGCAACCATACAGGAATCATGAACCACCGTCACCGAGGCCAGCTTGTGCATAATCGGCCGGCCGGTACGTGGATCAATAGTGTGGGAATAACGTACACCTTCACGCTCATAATAGTTATGGTAATCACCGGATGTTGCCACGGACTTTTCCGAGAGAGAAATGATCTTTTGAATACCGCCCAATTCATCCGGTGTTGAAATTCCAATCTGCCACTCTTTTCTGTCAGGATTCCGGCCACGAACGCGAATTTCCCCACCCACCTCGATGTAAAAATTTGCAATTTTGAGTGAATCCAAATACTCAGCTACTTTGTCAACTGCGTAACCCTTGGCAATTGCAGAAAGATCGATATTCACTCCGCCCAAAAATTTCTTTAAACACGGCGGATTGAGCTGTACGTCGATATGATGATAGCCGACATCTTTTTGCAGACGCCTTATTTTTTCCTGATGCACGACTTTAGTTGACCGTTCTCCCGGCCCAAAGCCCCATAAATTAACCAACGAACCCACCGTAATATCAAAAGCACCGCCGGATTGCGCGGCAATTCTTTGGGCACAATACACTACCCGCACCACATCTTCCGATACCGGGAACCAATCATTTCCATTCGATCGATTAAATCTCGAGATAAAAGAATTTTCCTGATAGGTGGACATGGCGCTGTCCATTCGGTTTAGAATACTCTGTACATCCGATTGTATCTGTTCGGAACCCAAAATTGTTTTTACGGTATATGTTGTCCCCATAACACGACCCTGATAAACAAACACGGGCCGGCGACATCCGAAAACAGACAAACTTAAAACAATTAAAACCAAAATAGTGCGGTTCATAACAGTGCCTTTGTTAAAAAAGCCCGATTCATCACTCAGAACCGGGCTTGTTTCTAAATACCAAAATCATCAAACATGATGTGATCTTCCTCCACACCCAAATTATCCAGCATCTTGAGAACCGCATCATTCATAAGCGGCGGGCCGCAAAGATAGTACTCGCAATCTTCCGGAGCCGGATGATCTTTTAAATAATGATCAAACAAGACCTGATGGATAAAGCCGGTGTAGCCGGTCCAATTATCTTCGGGCAAAGGTTCAGACAGACCAACATGCCAGTTGAAATTGTCGTGTCTGGCAGCCAGTTCATCAAAATCCTTTTTATAAAATAATTCCCGCAAACTTCTGGCGCCGTACCAAAAGCTGATTTTTCTTTTACTACGAATACGTACCAGTTGATCAAAAATATGTGAGCGCATAGGAGCCATTCCGGCGCCACCGCCGATAAACACCATTTCCGCATCGGTATCTTTGGCAAAAAACTCCCCATAAGGACCGGAAATAGTCAATTTGTCGCCGGGTTTGAGATTAAAAATAAAAGATGACATTTGACCCGGCGGTGCTTCCGGTTTTTCCCGCGGAGGTGTCGCTATTCGCACATTCAGCATGATGATCCTGTTCTCTTCCGGATAATTTGCCATAGAATAGGCGCGCATGACCTGCTCATCAACTTTGGACGTGTAACGCCATAAATTGGACTCATCCCAGTCCGGTTTAAACCGGGATTCTATTTTAAAATCCTTAAAACTCACCTGGTGAGGCGGCGCCTCAATTTGGATATAGCCGCCAGCTCTGAAATCAAGCGTTTCACCCTTTGGCAGTTCCAGCACCAGCTCTTTGATAAAAGTGGCGACGTTTTTATTTGAGCGAACGGTGCACTCCCATTTTTTAGTATCAAAGACTTCCGGCGGTACTTTTATCTTTATGTCCCTTTTCACAACCAGCTGACAAGACAACCTGTAACCTTCACGAACCTGCCGGCGATTGAGAACGCCTTTCTCAGTCGATAAAACATCCCCGCCACCTTCAGTGACAATTACTTTACATTCTCCGCACGTTCCGCCCCCCCCACAGGCAGAGGGCAGGAAAATTCCTTCAGCAGAAAGTGTATTCAATAATTTTCCGCCAATATCAACATCAAGCGATTTTTCGGAGTCATTGTTAATTGTGATTCTCGCCTTACCGGATTGCACCAGCTTTGATTTGGCCAGCAAAATGAGAAATACCAGCGCCAGTACGATCAATGTAAAAAAGATAACGCCAAGTGCGATCAACTCTAAACCCTGCATCGAATATCCTCTATAATTGAATTCCAGAAAAAAGCATAAATGCAATTGCCATAAGGCCCACAACGATAAAAGCGATTCCTAAACCGCGCAAACCCTGTGGTACATTACTGTAACGCATTTTTTCACGCACACCGGCGAGGGCAATCACCGCAAGTCCAAAACCCGCACCGGAACCCAGACCAAAGACCACACTTTCCGGAAAGGTGTAATCTCGCTCTACCATAAAAAGCGCACCTCCCAGAATGGCACAATTAACCGTAATAAGCGGTAGAAATATGCCGAGGGCATTGTACAATTTGGGCACATATTTATCCAGCGTCATCTCAAGAATCTGCACCATAGCGGCAATGACACCGATGTATGTGATTAAACCCAAAAAAGTCAAATCCACGTTTTCAAGTCCCGCCCAGGCTAACGCGCCCTTGCGGAGGACATTGTTATATATCAAATTGTTGACGGGCACGGTAATTGTTTGTACGACCAAAACCGCGATTCCCAAACCTACAGCAGTTTCAACTTTTTTAGACACGGCCAGGAATGTACACATGCCCAAAAATAACGCAAGCGCCATATTTTCAATAAATACCGATTTGACAAACAGACTCAGATAATGCTCAAACATATTTTATTCCTCTTCTACCTGTTCCGGTTTCCATCTCCGGATGGCCCAAATAATCATACCGATTAACAGAAACGCACTTGGCGGCAGCAGTAACAATCCGTTTGGATTGTAAATCCCACCTTCCGTATTGAGCCGTAAAACCGTGATCCCCAAAATTTTTCCTGATCCGAATAATTCACGCACCAAACCGACCGTCAGCAAGATAAAGCTGTATCCCAATCCGTTGCCGATACCGTCCAGAAAACTGGCCCAAGGTGGATTTTTAAGGGCAAAACCTTCCGCCCTTCCCATGACAATACAATTGGTAATAATCAATCCCACGTAAACCGAAAGCTGCTTGCTGATATCGTAAGCGAACGCCCTGATGACCTGATCGGCTATAATAACCAGGGAGGCAATTATGGTCATTTCAACAATGATACGAATGCTGCTGGGTATATGATGGCGGATCAGGCTGACGGATAAATTTGAAAAAGCCACTACAAAGATGACCGCCAATGACATGACGATGGAGGTCTCGAGTTTAGAAGTCACGGCAAGAGCTGAGCAGATGCCAAGTATCTGTTTGGCGATCGGATTGTTATCGAAAATGGGATCCAGCAGTATTTTTTTATTCTTGCTCATTTGCACCCTCCTTTTCCAACACCGCGAGAAACGGACCGTAACCGTTTTCACCAAGCCAGAATTTAATTAATTGGTCCACACCGCGGGTGGTAATGGTTGCGCCGGTCAGTCCGTCAACCTGGCTTTCGGCACCGGGTTTGGAGGGATCCACCTTTCCTTTCAACACCTGCAGCACCAGCTCACCGGTATCGTTAAACGCTTTTTTACCATCCCATTGTGCTTTCCAGGACTTGTTATCCACTTCACCGCCCAAACCGGGGGTTTCGCCGTGTTCATAAAAAGTTAACGCCCGGACAGTTTTCAGGTTCTTGTCCAGCGCCAGAAAACCATATAGTGTCGACCAGAGTCCACGTCCATACACCGGTACAATAATTTTTTCAACGGTTCCCTCTTTTTTCACAAAATACACAATCATGTATTTCGGTTTACGTTTGATCTGGGCGATATCCTGGTCCGCTTCCAAGGGGGTGCTGTATTGTGAACTTTTGGCAATTTCTTTAATATTAAAATTCTCGGGTGTAAAATTTTTATCATACTCCGATTCCGGTAACGGTGTGCCCGACGCCAGTTCGATGATTTGCGGTTGAATCCGTTCCTGAAAAATCTGCAGGAAATCTTCCCTGTTGTCTTGCAGCAGATCACCGGCGGCAAGAATATTTTTTATCTCGTCACGCTTTTTATTTTGTTCCTGTTTCTCGTTGAGTGTTACTGCAGTGGTCGACACCAGTATTGAACAAACCAAACAGACGCCGAGAGCCACCATGATGGTCTTGAATGTGCTGTCATGTGACATTTCGCAAGCGTCTCCTCTTTATATTTTTATTGATATATATCCTGTCAATGATGGGAGCAAAAACATTCATAAATAAAATGGCCAACATCATACCCTCTGGGAAGGCAGGATTAACAACTCGAATGAGCACCACCAGAATCCCGATCAGCAGTCCATAAATATATTTTCCCTGCCGTGTGAACGCCGCGCTGACGGGATCAGTGGCCATAAAGACCATACCGAACGCAAAACCACCCAGCACAAGGTGCCATAATGGTGAAACGTTAAACATAGGATTGGACACACTGCCGATGGCATTAAAAATCAGTGCCATGCCCGTCATTCCTGCCAGTACACTCACCATAATCCGCCACGCGCCGATACCTGTGGCAATCAGCACCAACGCGCCGATCAGACAGGCCAATGTTGAGGTTTCGCCCATGGAGCCGGGCATAAAACCCAGAAAAGCGTCCATCCAGGTCACAGAGTTTGTCAGTGTCGAATCCGCCAGTTCCGCCAGCGGTGTCGCACGGCTTACACCGTCCACAGCGACCCAAACGGTATCGCCGGAAATTTCAGCCGGATAGGCGAAAAACAAAAACACCCGTCCTGTCAGCGCCGGATTGAGTATGTTCATCCCTACGCCGCCGAACACCTCTTTGCCGATGACTACGCCAAAAGAAATTCCCAGAGCAACCTGCCAGTAAGGAATGGTGGGTGGTAGAATCAGCGGAAACAGTAAACCGGTCACCAAAAATCCCTCATGCACCTCATGTTTGCGAACACATGCAAACAGGACTTCCCAAAAACCGCCCACAGCCATTGTTACGACATAAACGGGGAGAAAATAGAGGGCACCGTGTACAAAATCAGCTAAAATACTATCAGGATTAAATCCAACGCCAAGCCATTGCACCACATGCGCTTGCCAGCTCAGGGTGGTTGATTCAGCTGACTGCGACAGGGCCAGGTTCGCTTGCAGACCGGTATTATACATAGCCATCAAAACCACGGGGACCAATGCATACACCACGGTGATCATCATACGTTTCAGGTCCATGACGTCTCGCACATGGGGTGCGATTTTTGTTACCTTGCCCGGTGTATAGAAAAAACCATCTAGGACCTCATACAGATAATACAATCCCTTTAATCTGCCTTCGGTAAAATGTTTTTCCTGCCGGTCGAGAAATTTTCTAAAAAACTTCACTAACCTTCCTTTTCAATTATTGTTAAATTTCTTCGCAAATTCACACCATGATCGATCTTTGAAGGACAGGTAAAGCTGCACAGAGCCAGGTCTTCCTCCACCAGTTCCAGACATCCCAGCGCCTCCGCCTCTTCCACATCATCCACCGCCAGCGCACGCAGTAAATAGGTGGGCAAAATATCCAGCGGCATCACTTTTTCATAACTGCCGATCGGAACGATGGAACGGTGGCCGCCGTGCAGTGCGGTCGTAAACGATAGATTTTTCCTTCTCAGTAATTTTGACAGGACGATGTTTTTTATAGAGTACAATTTCGTACCGGGATCGAGCCAGCCGAAAAGGACGCGCTCATCATTTTCCGGCAGCACGGATATTTGCTGATGATAACGGCCCAGAAAATCCAGTTCGTTTTGAGCGTGGGTACCGGACAATATGGAACCGGAGATCCGGCGCTGTTCCCCGGGATTCAGTTCGTTTGCCGCAACATCGGAGATACAGGCCCCCAGACGTGTCTTGATGAGACGCGGATTTTTTACACCGGGGCCCGCCAGAGCCACAACCCTCTCCACATCCAATTCACCGGTGCTGAAAAGATGCCCAATCAAAATTACGTCCTGGGCATTTATAGACCACACTTTTTTCCCTCTGCTCACCGGATCCAAAAAATGAATGTGCGTTCCGGTCAGCCCCGCTGGGTGCGACCCGGAAAATTCGTTTACTGAAAGTCGCTTCAAATCCGGCACAGAAATTTCAGCGCCAGGACTTTTACAGACATAGATTTTTCCACTGGTCAGAACAGACAAAATTTTTAAACCGGCTGTAAATGGATCGGCCTTTTCTTTGACGATTTGATCGACCGGAGGTGCCAGGGGATTGGTGTCCATAACATTGACAAAAATGGATTGGGGTTCATTCTCGGGATCAGCGACCTTTCCAAAAGGCCTTTCAAGCAGAGCGGTCCACACACCGGACTCCAGCAATTGTTCAATCACCTGGTCACGGGGTAGTCCTGTTAGTTTGTCGGCGGAATATGTTTTAAAGGAAATGCGATTGTTACCCTCCAATTGGATGATTATCGACAGGAAAACACGCTTTTCACCGCGTTTAATCGACAGTATTTTCCCGCATCCCGGAGAGGTAAATTTTATTTTAGGTTGTTTTTTATCAATAAATAAAACCTGCCCCAGCTTGACCTTGTCCCCTTCAGCGACCAAAAATTTCGGCTTCATCCCAATATAATCCGGCCCCAAAAGTGCGACGGTTTTCACCGGCTGAGCAGGTTCGATGGTTGCCGCAGGCCGGCCGCCGATAGGAATATCCAGCCCGTTTTTTATCTTGAAAACTGACATCTCCGCCTTTCTTTTCTTCTATCCGGAAGAACTATAATAGTTTAATATAAAGAGTAAATATAAGATTTTCTTGATTGAATGACAATTATTTTTTTTGTAACAAAAATGGAGTTGCCGGTTAACTCTGCACCATTTAACAACCAATTCAGCGGCAAGCAACAATTTCCGTGTCCGGATTTTGAACGTTCCTGTCATTTTCTTTTCATAACTGGAACCTGAATTCAATTATTGCGTAAAATATGACAGTTACGATAATATCCGTTTAAAACAATAAAATGTGAAAATCCCTTGAGAAAAAACAAACCGCTTTTGATCGGCTGGATCGTTTCCATTGTCTTGCATGGCACTCTATTTATAAGTTTTTTCTTTCAGCCAGACCCGACACAACATGCCGATGTAGAAATCGATTTTATCCATTTTGAACCACCAGCCGAGCCGGAATCCGTTGTCGAAAACCGGCGTATCATACCTGTACCAAAAGACGTTTCTATTCATCAGGAACCCGTCGAAAAGGTTATCAACAACACCTTTCCCGAACCGCAGCAGTCGGTAATACCCCCAGACACAATCCCGTACATCACACACGAATCACTCGTCCTGAACAGTGTGGAATTTAAAACCCGGCAAATTTTAACGGAACACCCCGAGTTAAAAGTAAATCCCGAACCGGTAATAATTCAATCCGGACCAATATATACCCGCCCCGACGGTCTGGAAAAAAAAGAAAATATATTACTCAAACTGTTCGGTACAACAGTTGATCCATCATTGGATTTTATCCCCACGGAAACACAGGTAAAGGCACTGGACATCATTTTCGAAAACGAGGAAATCACAGACATCGGAATATACGCCCAAATGGACACCAGCTTTAAAGTCACGGCACAGGACCTGATTACGGCCCTCGATTTTTTAACGGAAAAAGGCATCGTTACCCGTAAAGTCGTTTCACCGCAAAATAAATTCAGATTTTTTATCCTTCCGGAGGAATGGGGCATTGAAATGAGTGCCAAAAACAGAAAAAATCGGATTTATGAATACCAGGCCCAGATCGATCGTGAACAACTGCTGAACTTTCTCAACGCTTCGTTATATCAGGTGGACAACGGCATGAGCCGCTTTTTTAATTCGACACTGGACTCCTCATCGCTTTCAAACAATATTAAAAAAGATATTTTACATCTGGCAGGGAAATAATACATCCGGCAATCCTTTATCACACTCTATTTCGGCGCTTTCCATATGACAAAAACACCACCCACAGCAAACACAATGTTCCCGATCCACGCTGCCAGCATGGGCGGCAGATGCCCGTTATGCCCCATGGTTTGTGCGGTTTTCACGATCCCGAAATAAATAAAACAGATCGCAAGACTGATGCCGAAGCCGGTGGCGGCTCCACCGCGACGTTTTCGTGAAGACAACGGGGCGCCGAATAAAACAATGATAAAACTCGCAAACGGTATGGAAATTTTCAAATACAAATCCACCAGCCACTGAGCCGGTTCGCCCCCGTTATTGCGTACCGTTTGAATAAATGCCTTGAGTTCCTCATAAGACATCTCTTCGGTTTTTTTCAGCACCTGGGAAAAGGCATCCGGTTTATAGGTAATGCTCTTCAGTACCAGGCTGTCAAATTTAACAAATTCTGCGGTGTCGCCTTTAAAAATATGTTCGGCACCGTCGATAAGTACCCACACACTGTCGCGCCATTCAATTTTATCGGCATCGATTCTTTTGGTGATTTCCTGCCCGGATCGCGTCAGCACACTCACAATCGTTCCGTTGTTATTCGCCGCATCAAAAGTCCGGATAATGATCTCCTGATTGTCCACATCCCGCATATAAATATCTTTGATCCGCTTGCGCCAACGCTCACGTTGTTTTTCCAGATATTCATCCTGAATTTCCACCATTTTTTCAGTCGCCGGCGGTAAAACGTATTCACCAAAAACCAGCGCAAAAATGCTGATGACAAATCCCAGCATCAATAGCGGGGCGATGATTCGGTACAGTGACACGCCCGATGCTTTCATGGCCACAATTTCGTTTCGCCGGGCTAAATTTCCGATGCTGAATAGACTGGATAAAAGAACGGCGACCGGCAATGTGAGAACAATAATATATGGTAATTGAAAAATATAATATTTAACGATAATCAGTTTTGAAACATTCTGGTCGATAAAATCATCCAGCTTTTCAACAAAATCCACAATAACAAAAATGGAAATAAACGCAACAAGAGCAAACAGCAAAACCTGCATAAACCTCGAAGAAATATATCTGTCTAAAATCTTTATCATTTTTCTATTTCCGATAAAAATAACTGACCGGGTGGTGAAGATGAACGATCAGAATGACTCCGATCGCACCGACCAGTAAATTAGCGAGCCACATTGCCCAGAACGGGCCGATAACCATTTTATGAGCGAGTTCCTCGCCTCCGATGAGCAAACACCAGTACAGCAAAAAAAACACAAAACTCCATCCAGCTGCAATTGCCATACCGCTCTTTCGCAGGAAAAATCCCAATGGTGCTCCCGCCAGAATAAATACAATACACGATACAGGAATTGAGTATTTTTTATAAATTTCCACCAACACTATATTGTGAACGATTCGCATTTGTTTAAGGGCCTCAAGTTCACGCCGCAGATAAAAAATTGTCCTTTTTAAATTTTGACGGACAGACGCTATTTCCGGATATGATAGTCGTGATTTTTTTTCAACCTGATCATAATATGCGGCAACCAACTTTTTTACAGCAGTACGCATTTTTTGCATAATTTGTTGCATTTCTTTTTCATTGCTCTGAATATCGCCTTGCATCATACGCAAAGATTTTTCACGACGCCCGCGTGAAATACCGTGACCCCGCCTGTCTTGCGGCAAAGCAATCATCTTTTTGTATTTTTCAAAGTGGTACTTTTTGTATCCCTCCAGTTTTTTTAAATCCAGCTCATGGACCTCTCCGTTGAACAAAGTCATACCCAGCCGGCCGGCGGACGGATCATACCTGACCACACCATGTTCCGCATAAATGTTCACGCTTTTTTGAGAATCACTGTTATCCAAAATGGTTACACCCTGAACGATGGACGAATCTGATTTATCGCGGATATCTTGCACCAGCAGGGCAAAATTTTCAATGTCCCGATTCATAACACCGGATTCAAGACTCAATGTCGGCCGTTTTTGGAAAATCCGGTAGGCCAGCGTTTTGGCTCCCAAATTTGCATCGGGCAGAACACTGTTACCAAACCAGAATGTAAAGCCACTGAATCCAAGTGCAAGAATCAAAGCCGGTGTAATAATATAAATATCACTGATGCCGCAAGCTCGCATGGCATCGATTTCGAAATCACTCGTAAGACGGCCGAAAGCCATAATCGTTGAAATAAGCAAAGCCATGGGTACCGCAAGCGTTATAATCGAAGCCAAATTTAAATAAAAAAAACGAAAAATAATCCATACGCTCAAACCGCTGCTTAAAAAACGTCCCAAATCGCGGAATAGTATATTGAGCAAAAAGAACAGCACGATGAGCATAAATGCAAATATGAACGGACCCACGTGATGTCGAATAATATATCGCCAGATAATGAACACGTAAAAATCCATTCAACTTTTTGAAAACAATTTTTTTATTTTTTCTGCTATTGTATCCCAACGGATAAACGTGGCCTCGTGAATGGAGTGAATAACCAGATAAACACCACCCGCGCCGACAATGACATTTGCCAGCCACATGGCGGTAAATGGACTGATGATCTGATTATCGGCCAATTCTTCTCCGCCGATCAGTGAGGCCCAGTACAGCAGAAAAAAGCCAAAGCTGATACCTCCGGCGACGGCCAAATTTCCCCTTCTCGCCATAATGCCCAACGGCGCTCCGACCAGTACAAAAACAATACAGGCAAACGGAATAGAGTATTTTTTATGCACTTCCACCATAAGGATATAATTGGCACGTTCTAAATTTTCAATGACGTTTAATTCACCGGTGATCTGTTGTTTTAATCGCCGATGATCGTTTTTTATCCGTGCCGGTTGCAGGCTGGCGGATTTTTGTTCCTGCCAAAAAGGTATGGGCTTTGTTTTTTTTATTGGTTGTTGCTTTTTTTGCTGCAGTGTATCAACCGGCCCGGGAAGATATCGCGTAAAATGGGCATCGATAAATTGAAAAATTCTTTTATAGCGAGAGAGGATATCGGCCTTGTGCTCATTTACCTCATCCAGCATCATACGTGAGCTTTTCTCGCGGTCACCCCGGTATTCCGATTCGCTGCGCTGTAAAAACATATCCGGCACGGCAATTGATATTTTTTGTTTGGGGGCGGTCACCCTGCGGTAATGAGTCATATCACTCATTTCCAACTCGTGCATCTCGCTGTCAAATAGCAGCATAATCATCAGACCGTTTTCCTTATTCAGATAAACCTTGCCGGATTGCGCAAAAATCGTCTTGTTCTTGTCTTTTTCGGAATTATCAATGATTGTAACATGCTTGATATACGATGTATCCGGTGTCTCATGCAGCTCTTCCACAAGAATATTGAAATTGGGCAGGCTTTTATTCATCACCCCCGGTTCCAGACTGATCGTGGGGCGTTTTCGGGCGATATCCGTAGCCAACAACCGTGCACGGTGATTGAAATCCGGCAGAACATTATTGTTAAACCACACCAAAAAAAACGCCAAAAAAATGGACAGAATAACCACCGGCGATATAATGTATAAAATACTGACACCGCCGGCTTTCATCGCTGTGATCTCGCTATCACCGGAGAACCGGCCAAAAGCCATCAGTGCAGCCACAAGAACGGCCATGGGGACAGCAAGAGCAATGATCCACGCCATGTTTAAAAAAAAGAACTCTAAAATTAGTCCAAAACTTAAACCACGGCTCAGTATTCTACCCAGCTCCCGAAACACCAAGTTGAGTAAAAATACAAGAGTAATAACGCACATTGCAAATACAAATGGGCCTACATGCTCTTTAATGATATAACGCCAAAGGATAAACACAAAAATACTCGTTCATTTAAGCCAAATAGTAAAAAAATCGGGAACTTTTTTCAATCATCCGACGATAAAATATAAGAATTTACCACATGCCATACAATTTTTTTATTTGAAATTTTAGCATAAAATGATTAAATTATAGTTCAATACTTAATCCGGGTGTCTTCGACTCGGCCCGAAACCAAAGGCCCCCCAAACAATCAGAGGAGATGCTTATAAGAGAGTTTTTTGCTACGGGATCTAATAAAAATAACCATTTAAAAGTAGAGTAAAATCCTCTGTTTTCTTCATGATCGATATAAACAAAAACGGATTGACAAGGGCCCTTTTACCGGTTCTGGTTTTCCTGGCAATTGGGTCTATATGGAGTTCTATTGCTTTCGCCCAGGAGGAAGAGAAAACCTACATCGGTTTGCGTATATCCTACGACTGGGATCCCCGGGCTCCTCTTGATGACAAAACGACTTTTCTCGGACTGCATATGAACGGATTGCGTTCACCATTATTACGCCGTACGCTCTCCAGTTTCAAGCGCGAGGTTCAGGTCGACTCGACAGGGAACAATATCAATTTCACCGAAAAGATCGGTGAATTCAATTACCGTTTACCAACATATCTCACGCTGGAAGATTATATTATTCAGCGCCGGACACAGAACTTGCGTTCCAAATGGCTTAATTCTTCTGTCAGCCAGCTGGGTGAAGCATCCAAATACGCCCGCAGTGACGGCGGCGGTATCCGGATCGATATACCCGTCGAGATTAAAAACAAGGCATTTCAACGAATTTTCGGCGGCGGAACCGTTGGGCTGGACGTATCCGGAGACATTTCGATCCGCGGCGGTTTACGGCGTGAAAAACGAAGTGAAGTAAAAACCGCCCTGAACAGAGGTAACGATACAAACTTTAAAATGGAACAAACCCAGCGGTTCCGGGTTCAGGGTCACGTGGGCGAAAAAGTGACCATTGGTGTCGATCAGGATTCAGAGCGTACTTTTGATTTTGATAACAATATCAAATTAAAATATGAAGGCTACGATGATGAAATCATCCAGTCGATCGAGGCTGGTAATATCGCCTTATCTCTGCCGGGTACTCGCTTTGTGACCTTTGGCGGTAAAAGCAACGGATTGTTCGGTATTAAAGTGGCCGCCACCGTCGGAAACCTCAAGCTTACGGCTATTGCCAGTCAAGAAAAAGGTGAAAAGAAAAAATTATCCCTGTCCGGCGGCTCGTCAGAAGATGCCTCACGTATCGAAGATTATCAATACAAAAAAGGCAGCTATTACTTTTTGGATAAGTATTACCGTACCCAGTATATGGAAAAGACTGAAGATGGTGATTTCATTGTCGATCCAAGTCATATCGTCCGGGAAGTTGAACTTTATAAATCAGCCCCGAATTACCAGACACGATATTCGGAGTCTATACGTGGTTGGGCCTGGGTTCCGGAGGAAACATCACAGCAGGTTATAACCCAAAGTGACACCAGCAGAATCGACCAAAATACCTATCGCGGTTATTTTTTACGCCTTGAAAAAACAGAATATTACGTTGATAAAGCTCTGGGGTTTATCCGCATGAATGTTCCGCTGATGGACGGCGAAGTCCTGGCCGTGGCCTATCGGGACAGTTCAGGACTTGTCCGCGGCGATATTCATTTTGATCCCGAAACCTCTAATGTCATACAGTTACGCTTACTCAAAACACAAAATCCCCGACCCAGTGATAAAACCTGGAACCTGGAGTGGAAGCATGTGTACAGCCTGGGATCACGAAGCATTCCGCAGCAAGGATTTGAACTACGTATTTTCTACAAACCGCCTTCCGGTGATCCCCAGGAAACATATAAAGCGGAAGGTGCCGACAAAGCGAGGACCTGGCTGGACCTTTATGGTCTGGACCGGGTAAATGAAAGCGGGGAAAGGATACCGGATAATCTTATCGATATCCAGCCGAACATCATCAGCCTGGCCCAGGGAGAATTGTACTTTCCCGATCTGCAGCCTTTTGATCCGATTTCGGATGAATTTAAAGCACTGCTTCCGGCATCATACCGGGTTCCGGCGATTTATGACACCACATCGCAATCGGTTATCAGCGCACAGAGCAAATTTTATCTGGAAACAACGGCGAAAATCCAGCAATCCGAATATCCGCTTGGTATGAATGTGATTGAAAATTCCGAAGAAGTCACACTCAACGGCCGGAAACTGCAACGCGGTATCGATTATACGCTTGATTATTTTACCGGTACACTGAGAATTTTAAACGAACAAGCACTGGCAGCCAACGCCGACCTGGATATCTCGTATGAAAGCAATCAAATCTTCCAGATCGATAAAAAAACCATCATGGGTGTCCGGGGCGAGTTGGGATTATGGGACGACAGTTTTATCGGTGCCACCTTTATGTATTTAAACGAGCGCACCCTGGAGCAAAAAATCCGTGTGGGTAAGGGCCCCATGCAGAACATGATATGGGATGTGAATACATCACTGGAATTTAAACCCTTCTTTTTAACACGGATGGCCAATTTTCTTCCGTTTGTTGACACAAGAGCGCCTTCCTCCATAAAATTTGAAGGCGAAGTCGCACAAATTCTCCCCAATCCCAATACACGAAACAACGAAAACACCGGCGACAACAGCGGGGTCGCCTATATTGATGATTTTGAAGCGGCCAAACGTTTGACACCCATCAGCATCGCACGCCGCGGTTGGAATTTTTGTTCGCCGCCACTCGGCAAACTGACCAATTTCGATAATATTACGTTGGAGGACCGCGGCAGATTGATATTCTACAATCCCTACCGCCAGGTACCCGTTAAAGAAATCTGGCCGAATCGCGATATCAACGCCAACGTAGCCCAAACCACCAACGTTTTGGTCATGCAGTTTACGCCGGAAATTGAGCCCCAAAATGAAGCCGAAATCATCAACGACTATTCCGAGTCGTGGAACGGCATTCAAAAGGCGCTTTCCGCCGGATATTACAACCAATCTGAATCAAAATTCCTTGAAGTCTGGGTACGCGGCGATACAGGAAAATTGCACATCAACCTCGGACGGATTTCCGAAGATATCATTCCCAATAACAAACTGGATACGGAAGACAAAATGTCGAACGGTATCCGCAACGGCCTGCTGGATGACGGTGAGGATATTGGACTGGACGGCATGTCCAATAAAGATGCCAGAGCCGTTGCCGCGGGACATGATTTTTGGGATTTAAACAACAATAGACTCCGCGATTGGGGCGAACCCTGGAGCAATGACGATTGGAGCTACAAACCGGATAAAAATGCGGTAAATATCGACTATTCCAAGACAAACGGCACAGAAGGCAATGAAAACGATTACGGCGGACGACAGCCGGATACGGAAGATATGAACGGTAATGGTGATGTGGACCTGGGCAACGACTATTTTGAATATACGATCAATCTGGACAAAAGTGACCCGGATACAATGTACATTACCGGGAAAAGTATTTCCAAAGAAACAGGCGACGATTACGGGTGGCGCCAGTATCGTATTCCGCTGAACGCACCAGAGCCGACCCTGATGACGGAAGGTAATCCGGATCTCGAATTGATCGAGTATGTAAGAGTTTGGGTCGACGGCATGCCGCATAATCAAAAGTATACGATAGAAATCGCTGAACTCAACCTGGTGGGCAGCGAATGGAAAGAAATGGGGGTCGCTTCACCCGAAAATCCGGACCAATATGAAGTCAAGGATGATTCCACTCTGGCGGTCACCGAAGTGAACACCCACGACAATCCCGATTACCGCCCGCCACCCGGCGTTCAGGGTGCCGTCGACCGCGTAACACGGGTTATCGCCAAAGAACAATCACTTGTGATGAAAGTGACCGACCTTAAACCGGGTTATAATGCCATCCTGCAAAAAACTTTTTACGATGCTCAGGATTACATCAATTATAAAACGATGAAAATGTTTGTGTATGGAAAAGATCCGTATGGTGCACATATGAAGGATGACGGCAGCAAGATCGAATTCTTTTTACGGTTCGGTGCGGACATGAACAACTATTATGAAATTTGCAAGCCGGTATACGAAGGCTGGAATAAAAACAATGTCGAAGTCGACCTGATTGCGCTTTCTCAAGTGAAACTAAAGGATTCTACGGATGTAACGATCAAAGATATTATCTGGGACACTCATAACGATAAAATTACAAAAATATTTCGAAATGGAGATAAATGGATTATCAAAGGTAAACCCGCTCTGAGAAATATCAGGACATTGGTCGCCGGGGTAAAAAATCTGGGATACGAGGATATCGGCGACTCTACAAGTACCACACTGACACCTTTTTCAGGTGAGATATGGCTGAATGAACTACGGTTGTCAAACGTCAAAAAGGACAAGGGCATCGCCGCTCGAACCCGTCTGGAGTTTGCATGGGCGGACTTGATCCGTTTCAACGGTGAATTCGACAAAGAAGACGCCGATTTTCACAATGTCGCCACCCGGTTCGGTACCGGAGACAACAAGACGAGCTACCAATTGAGTGGATCGGTATCCGTCGATAAATTTTTACCAGCCCAGTTGGGCCTTTCGATTCCAGTATCGCTCAATTATTCAAAAAGTGAAGCAACGCCAAAATACATACCCGGAACGGATGTTCAGGTGACAAAGGATCTCGATCCCGAAGAAAAAGAAAAAGTGATGACCCTTAATGAAAAAAAGGGAATGAGCATATCACTCAGTGTAAAATCCCGCTCCCAAAACTTTTTCGTCAAGTATCTACTTTCAAAACTGAGGACCAGTTACAGCCGTAATGAAAGCAGCGGCAGCAACTCACGCACCAAACGCCAATTCAACAGGACCGAATCGGGCAGTGTGGACTGGAGTTTGGAGTTCGGAAGGGACAATTACGTCCGTCCGTTCAAATGGATGGGCGATCATTGGCTGGTGATGAAATTGTCGGAAATGAAACTTTATTATTCACCACAATCCTTTTCCACACGGATGTCGGGTAATCGATCGCGTAACGCCTCGCTCCTGCGTTCGGGTGTCGACTCGGATAATTTTACATTTACTGTGAACCGCGACTACCGCGGAAGCATGAAGATATTTGAAAGTCTGTCCTTCGATGTCAACCGGGGATACGCTCACGATTTAAGAGAAGTTAACGAATCGTCCACTGTTTCGGATAGTACAAGTACTTCAACACTTAAAAAGACGTCGCTCATGGAAAAATTTGTAGATTTTATTCATACACAGCGTTTGGGAATTTTGACCAGCGTGGATCAAAACTGGTCGGCCAAATACAACCCCAAACTTTTCCAATGGTTTTCTCCCAATGTCAGCTATACCGTCGGTTTCAAGTACGGATTTAATCGCCAGCAAAAAACGGCGGCCCGAAATGCGACACAGAATAAAACACTCAACATCACTGGAAATTTGAATCTCAACAGTTTGGCTAAACAGATTTACTCGCCTTCACGTGGCGGAGCACGTCCGACGGCAAGAGCCGGCCAGCCGCCGGCGAGAAGCACCCGCCCGGCACCAGGGGCTGCCGCCACCCAGCCGGCCCAACAGCAGAAAGACGGCGACAAGGAGGATGAAAAAGAAAAAAAACCGGGATTCCTGTCGGCGGGAAAAATTTTGAAAGCGCCGCTTTGGTTCACGGCTACGGTGTTAAATATTTTCGAGCCCATCAACGTCAACTATGGTCAGCGTACAAATATGACCAAATACGGCCTCAGCGGCATGCCGTCGCCAAAATTCCAGTTTGGTTTATCCGACAGCCTGGGTGTGCCTCTTGAAGCAACATCCGCTTCTGGCGGAACCAGTTTGAATCGGGGTTCTGCGAGCCAAAACGTCAATATCGGTGCATCTTCAGGTATGAACCTCGGCCGTAATGTAAAATTGACATTCAAATACGACAGAACTTTTTCAGAGAATGCCAGCACGTCAACCACAGGTCAGTATTCCGAAAGCTGGTTAAAATACGATAAATTTGACATGCCGTTTCCAAACTGGACGCTCAGGGTGAGTGGAGCGGAAAAACTGCCTTTTGTTAAAAATTATATGCAAAGAATCAGTGTGGAACACAGTTTTTCAGGCAGATTCAGTCAAACGTTCAGCGAAAAAAGAGAGAATATCACCAAAGAAGACAAGGACGCCGATTTTAGACCGTTGCTGGGTATGACCATGACCATGAAAAACGGCATATCTATGACATTACGTTACAACATGTCCGAAAAGGTTTCACAGAGCATGGGATTGAGTAACGGTGGAACCCGGACGACGAGTAATGACTTGCAATTTACCGCTAATTATCAAAAAAGAAGCGATTTTCGTATTCCATTGCCGTTTTTACGCAATATGCGGCTTAAAAACAACATTGATGTCGCCATAACGTTCAGTATGGGCAGCAACGTAACCGAAAAAAATCGTGGCGAACAAGGGTGGGAGCCGACCAGTGAAACCAGTAAATGGTTTTTCAAACCCAATATCACTTATAGTTTCAGCGATAAAGTGCGCGGAGGAGCGCATGTTGAAGTTGGTAAAACACATAACAAGATGATCGGGGATACCAGTTACACCGAGTTTATGATCAATGTTGATATTGCCATCAGGGGGAGCTGATGTTGAATTTACGGAAAACCGGTATAACGGCATGGTTTCTGACGGGTATTCTTTTGTACGGATGCGACGCGCAACCGGAGCCGAAATTCGACGGCAACAACGCGTTTTTATACCTGAAAAAGCAGTGTGATTTCGGTCCCCGTGTACCAGGCTCGGCAGCCCACAAAGCGTGCCTGGATTATCTTGTGCAAACCCTGCGTTTGTTTGCCGATCGTGTACAGACTCAGCCGTTTATTTTCACCTTCGGTACAGACCCGCAATCGGCCACAGCCATAAATGTAATTGCCAATTTTAATCCGCAGCACAACAGGCGAATTTTACTCTGCGCCCATTGGGACACCCGGCCGTGGGCGGATCAGGATCCGGATCCCGCCAATCACAAAAAGCCTGTCCTCGGAGCCAATGACGGCGCATCGGGAACCGCCGTATTGCTGGAGATCGCCCGTCTTTTACACCAGCAAAAGCCGAATATCGGAATTGACATCGTATTGTTCGATGCAGAAGATGCAGGTTTGTACAATAAAGACCGCAGTTTCGCTCAGGGATCTGCGGAATTTGCACGGCAAAACCGCTCTTATAAACCTGAAGCCGGCATTTTACTGGATCTGATTGGGGATAGGGACCTGGAGATTTATCAGGAAATATATTCCGCTACCTACGCCGGCGATTTGGTCAAACGGATTTGGGAAATCGCCCAATATTTGGGGATTGACGAATTTATCCCGGAACAAAAATATGCCGTTTTTGATGATCATATTCCACTGCTTGAAATTGGAATCCCTTGCATCGACATCATTGACTTTAACTATTCATACTGGCATACGACACTGGATACACCTGACAAGTGCAGCGCAGCCAGCCTTGAAAAAATAGGACGTATTGTAGTTCACTTCATTTATAATTTTTAAATTTATGGCTGCAAATAATTCAACCGCCTGGATAAATCTGGAGTGTCCGGTAAATCCATATATTCGCGAATCAATAACCAATTTTTTATTTGAATTGGGCGCGGCCGGAATCGCGGAAGGTGAGGATATTATTACCGCCTATTTTCCCCCTGCTGCAGATAAAAATCAATTGCTCGCTCAACTCGAGTCTTATTATGCATCATTACAGGAAATCGGGCTGCCCGTAGAAACAACGCATATTATTCACCGAACGATACAAGACCGGGATTGGAATACCGAATGGAAAAAAAACCTGCAGCCTTTCTTTGTCACAGACGACATGATGATCAAACCCAGCTGGCATAAAAAACCGACTCATGCGCCCAAAATTGTGCTTGAAATAGATCCGGAAATGGCATTCGGCACGGGTATTCATGAAACAACCAGAATGTGTTTACAATTATTAGAAAAACATATAAAAAAAAATGCAACGGTTCTCGACATCGGTACCGGTACGGGAATTTTGGCGATTGCAGCGATTAAACTGGGGGCCCGAAAGGTTGTGGCATTTGACAATGATCCCATTGCCGTTTCCACAGCGTGTAAAAATGCTTCAAAAAACGGCACTCTGGGTCGTACATTATTGTACACAGGCGATTCTCCGGTACTCAAGTCTAATTTTAGTTTGATTGTCGCCAACATTAATCGAAAAATCATACTAAAATTATTGCCATTGATGAAAGAAATGTTAGATTATAATACTATACTTATATTATCGGGCATACTGGATAAGGAGGAGGGAAAAATTCGGTCTGCGTGTCAAGAACAAAAAATGCTCATTATTGATGCCGACCATCAAGGTGAATGGTTGGCCTTTGTACTCAAAAAACAACCGGGCGCAAATGTCGGTAAAAATTAAAATTATATTTTTCATTTTACTACTGGTGCAATCCGTTATGAGTGCCCCGCGAAAAATACTTTTGGACAGCCTGGATGTGCGCGATGGACGACTCTGCCTTTCTTATCATGTGGAAAATTTGTTTAATAAAAAAATGCTCCAGGGCCTGGAAAGCGGCTTCACATCAGATATCATTCACCAAATCAGTTTATGGAAAAGTCAAAAAGTCATCAGTTCCATCGTCGACGAAACACTGTTAACAGTGAAGGTATATTTTGACGATTGGGAAAGCAAATATGCCATCGTGACGGAAAAAGAAAAACGCTTAACAACCCAGATCAACAAAGTCAAAGAAATGTGCTCGATTATTTCGGTATTGCCCTTGGCAGACTCGATTTCCATAGAACCGGATACCAAATATTACTTGACGATCCAATTAAAAGTCCAACCCATTTCCACCGAAAAATATCAGGAACTGCGTCAATGGATATCCGGCGGATCAGATCCGCCCAAATCGACAACCCGGACAAAACGAAATCGTTTTTTTGAAATGTTAATCGACGTTATGGGTTTCGGTGACAAGACACTGGCATTCAAATCGAAAAGTTTTTATATTCAAGACGGAAACATACAATTTATAAAACAATAAAATAAAGGCCATAAAATATCTTTGACTATGTCCCGGAGACTTTATCACAGGCTGTATATTTTTAAACAGCATTATCAAAAACGGCAAAATTAAATTATGCATCTCGTATCGGCACGACAAATATACTGTTTTTTGGTTATCTCCTGGTTCTTTAACACTTTTCTTTTTTCAGGTACATATAAAATCGTTGAAAAATCGGAGAATCGAATTCGGCTTCAATTCAAGGTTCCGCCTCCCGATTTTGTAAAAAGCGACACATCCGGCACAGAACATACTCTCGTCGACCTGCCGGGTTGGGAAAATATAATTGCCGGCGGTTATCAATTTCCGTTTACCGCTTTTTCCCTGTATTCGAACTCGCCAAAGACATCCGCAAAAATTATCGCCGTTTCAGAAAAAAAATATCGATTGCCGCCGCCTCAGCCGCTGCTAGACATTCCTTTGGGCGACACATCCTATTTCGCTCAATCCCCTCCTCTTTCACAGGGTTTCTACCCGAGCCAAAACGTGATTTGCCAGCCGGCCGGCCGCTATAGAGGCAATAATCTTTTCAGCGTACAGGTGTTTCCGATTCGGTACGACTTTGCAGGTGGTCAATTTATTGTTTGTACTCAGATCACGCTGGATATTTTTACCGACGCCCCCGATGCGGAATTATCCCTGGGCGGTAACGAAGCGGAATTGTCGTTTATTCAAAGTCTCGGCGGTGTTACACTCTCCCGGGGTAAAACATATCAAAATAAAATCTCAAAAAAGTCGATTCCCGATTCAAAAACACAGTGTAAAATTTTTATCGATGCGGATGGGATATACCGGATCAACGGAAAAGACCTTCAATCCGCCGGACTGACACTGCTAAATATTGATATTCGAACCTTGGAGTTGAAGCATCGGGGCATATCTGTGCCTGTCTATGTAAAAGGTTGGCAGGACGGCCAATTTCACGAAAATGATTATTTCGAATTTTGGGGGACTTTTAACCGGCAGACCATGCAG
>JAFGEC010000607.1 GCA_016931775.1 Candidatus Zhuqueibacterota bacterium
AGTACCCCTCATCGTACGAATCAGCTGTGCTGTTCCGGCCAAGGTAATGACGATCAACGGTACCGGTAGATGTTTTAACAAATCGAAAAATTTCGCCCAGCTCATGTGTTGTTGCATAAAAAAAGGAGACTGCAACCCGCCTATACTGACACCGAAATAATAGTATGCAACCCACATCAGAATCAACGCCAAAAGAAAACCGGGAATTGCCATGCCGATAAATCCGAACAGTGCCGTGGCAAAATCGCCGATGGAATATTGATGACGTGCCGCGTATATACCCACAGGAATAGAGATCAGATATATAAGTAAAAGTGAAAAAAGAGTAACAAGAAGCGTTGCCGGAAGCCGTTCGACGATGACGACGCTGACACGCTCGGCGTATAAAAATGAAACGCCCATATCACCCTTCAAAAAATGGGAGAACCAGTTCCAATATTGCACTATAAACGGCCGGTCAAGTCCGTAACTTTGCCGTAATGCAGACATTGTCGCGTCATCCAGCGACATACCGGCTTTTTCAAGACGTTCCAGATATGAAGTTAAAAAATCACCCGGAGGGAGCTGAATAATAAGAAAACTAAAAAAAGAGATAAAAACCAGGACGATCAAGCCCCAGAATAATCGTTTCGCTATATATCGTAAAAGCAGCATGCTCATTGATCCTATGGCCGTTATTATAAATGATTTTCCGGTTTATCCCAGTAATACGTCTGTACATCATATGATTTCGCCCAGACAGTACCGTAACCCATTTTCATGGATTCTTTGACATTTTTCAGTCCGTTTTTCACAACAATAGGTTGGGGCGCGTAACCGACGGTTCCTATGCATACGAGTTGTTTGGAAAAAAAGTCCCACACGGCATGACCCAGATGCAGATACTCTTTCTCACTTTTGGCATTATACCAGGCAGCCATACGGTCGAACTGATTGAGCCATACATCGGGTGGTTTTTCACCGGTTTTTCCATCGGTATAGTACCAATACCACCAATCGACAGCATAATAAAGTGCCCGTTGAGGATTCCATTTTGTCGCCCATGGAAGATATGCCGCAATCTCTTCGACAAGATCGGCGTTCCAGCATGTGCAGTCATGATCCGCCGAGCGGCACCTTTCCTGACGGAACCGGAAATCAGTTTCTTTTATGATCGTATCCATACCGACTTGTTGCCAATCTTTTCGAACCAATTCCAACATCTCGACAGGAAAAGTTTGCCGGTTAAAAATTACCACGGTTACGAGGCGTTTACCATCTGGCTGGCTACGGTATTGATGACGATCATCCCACTCCAATCCCATTTTATCAAGAAGTAAATTAGCCCGTTCCACATCATAATCGGCACAATAAGTCAACCAAGCAGGATTAAAAAATGAAACATTGGGATTGAGTGTTGCCTGTACCTCTTTTGCCAGCCCAAAATAAAGTGTGTCATTGATACGCTTGCGATTGAGCGCAAAAGACATTGCTTGCCGGAACCTCAAATCGTTATATATTTTCTTTTTAACCGGATCTTTATGATTGAGATTAAACGCAAACATGCACTCCGAACTGTTTGCCAGGCTCCAGTTTTTCAGGTGATAGTCGGCTTGCTTTACATTTTTTTTATAGATAAATACATTCGTGAGGATAACGTTGCCCTGTGAAACTCCACCGGTTGCCGTTCGGGCATCTCGAAGTTTTCGATCTTCTATTACAGACACAAAAATTCTATCAATATAGGGCAGTTGATTGCCGGCCTGGTCGACTTCGGCAAAGTATGGATTGCGTTCATAAATATCATGGGTTGTTTCAGAAACAATCCGCGTCCAGGGTCCGACATGAGGTTTTCCGGTATGTGCACCGCGCATCAGCTCTTCCCGCTCTTTATAAAGCTGGTGCCATTTTTGATAGCCGAATTGCCTGGCAAGGTTATCGGCGTGCGGATTGAAATCGATATGAAACTGTTTCATCCAATGGGAAGGCTGGCCGAAATAGCTGCCAAAATTAGCCCATTCGTGTGCCGTTACATTCAGACATGGGCGAAACGGCGAAGCGAATTTTATTACAAAGACAAGCCTGTCGATTTTGGAAAATTGTGCGAATTTTTCACCGACTTTCCACACTGTGCGCGGACCTTCCGGATAGAGCACCTTGTTATTCTGTTCATGTTCCCACCACCATAAAATATCATCAGCCGTGAGTTCAACGCCATCAGACCATTTTAATCCATCACGAATAAAAAATATAAATTCCGTATAAGTATCATTTATGGTCACTTTATCACACAAATGAGGTCGAATGATATTCCCCTCGTTGTTGGTTTCCTGGGGACCCGATACCAGAGCACCGTCCAGGTGAAATCGTCCTCCCTGACTGTCACTCTGGTCATAAAGTGTACCGCCATATCGTCCAATCGACTCAACAACTCGAACATAAGGATTTTTCGGCAAACGCTGGTCTACACCGGGCAGTTCCCCACGAGCCACTCTTTCGGCCAGCATCGGTGCTTCATTGTATTTACCGGCTCTGGCAGATGTTTGGAAATCCGTTTGATCGTTTTTCACAACATTACGAGAAGTACCGTTTTTTTTACAGCAAAAATTTAATCCTAAGACACTGCCGATAAATGATGCTTTTAAAATTTTTCGTCTCGGAATATTAGCTTTCACTTTTACACGCCACCAGTAAAAATCATTTAATTCCATTATAATTTTAAATTACAAAATGGCTTTATATCCACTCAATAGTAAATGGTAGAATGCTTCTAAAAAAAGAAAAAATTGATTGAGGTGCGTTATGGAAAGTCAGCATCATAGGATCGAATGGGCCAAAATCGATATAACCTGCAAAAAATTCAGAGCATGCAAGATATCAAAATTTCGGAATTGTTCATGTATACCCGTCAATTTGAAATTGATTCACAGGTCATTATATCGGCTGGTTTAAATATTGTACACTTTTGTAACACATGCAAGAGAAAAAATTCCTCGTGTAAAATTATATATCAACGAAAAATTACAAACCTACAATGCATCATTCCTCCAAACATGTAAAAATTGATAAAAATCCCACGATGCACTGACCATATCCAGATCTCCGTCACCATCCAGGTCACAGAGCTGGGAACCTAAATGACTCTCCTTGCCTGTGTCGATGATATGCTCAGAAAAAATGCCCTTACCGTCATTTTCCCACACCTGCACCTTGTAGGTGGAGCCTTTGTGTTCGTTGGTGACAATATCCTGATCCCCGTCATTATCCAGATCGGCTACATCGAGATTGTTCATGGAATACTGGGTCACCACTAAATGCCGTAACCATTCCTTTTTTGGATCCAGCGGAGCCTTAAACCAGTATAAATTGGCGTCCGGTTCTTCACCCGGATACCTCTCCTCAGAAATGACGATATCGATTCTGCCGTCGCCGTCCATATCCGCTATCTCAACGCGGTCTATGGCATGTTCGGTTTTTCCGACACTAACAGCGGTCCACAAAAACTCACAATGACCGGGATTCTCCCACCATTTGAGTATCGTGGGATTTTCCATTTCAGCGACAATATCACCGCCGGCAATATCCAGGTCACCATCGCCATCGATGTCCCCGACACCGATGCCTTCATCGGAAAAAGTCTCGGTAATTCTGGAGATTTTCCATTCATCGGTTTCCGGCTGCTGCGGAATTTGAATACAATAGCAGCCGCCATGGGCAGCCAGCAGAATTTCCGGTTTGCCTCCGGCAACAAGGTCCGCCGTGCGGTAACCCTGACCGTTCACATGACCGGTTTTTGGAATTTGGCCGATAAGTGTCGCTCGCCAGGATGTTGCCGCCTCATTTTCGGCTTCCAACCAGTATACCTCAGGCAATGCCTCTGCGATGATATCGGTATTTTTATCGTCATCCACATCGACGAATAACATTCCATCGACATTTTTACCCAAATCTATCCGCTGCCACTCGGATGTCATATCCTCACCCGGGTTTATATAAAGATATCGTCCGGCGAGGATATCCTTTAATCCATCACGGTTGGCATCCGCCATATCCAAACCGAAATACCGAAGCCATTCAGGCTCTCCCCAGTCACCCCATTTACCACGCTCATTATCGATCTGAATATAAGTCCAGGCATCCAGACCAAGTTTTTTCGGCACTTGCTGACAATTAAAAAAAACGGAAAAACAAAACACAAGCAAAACGGACAAATGTCTCATGACGCACTCCTAATTGGTCAAAGCATTACCTTAACGCACTAAGATATGTAATAATACAAAATATTGTACTGATTGTCAATATGATTTTGGAACACTTGATATATCTTATTGGACGGTTTGCGCGCTTTGTTATTTGTCCAATATTCCACGGACGTCGGCTGTCAGAAGCTGATTAATTTTATTCCGGCACTGTTTGATACGTTTGCAAGCTTTGATAATATCCAGCGTTTGAAAAATTCCTGCATATAAGAGTCGGTGTTTAATTTATATTAGAAACGTTGTAAATGATTATTAATTTAGTATAGATTTTCCTATTGCACATTTCCAAACAAAACATTACTTTGAAAAAAAACATTTATAATGCAACAACAACTATATGACATCTTACGATTCATTACGGTTTTTCAATTTATTTTTTTCGCTCTGTTTTTGTTATTCCACAACAGAGGTAATCGAAAAGCCAATATTCTTTTGGCCGTTTTTTTAATTTCAAAGGCACTTTGTTATTCCAACAGTTTATTTATTCGATTCAAAACGCAGGTCGCAGCGTGGAATCCTCACTTGTTTTTTTGGGGTGAAAGTTTTGAGTTTTTACTCGGCCCTGCGCTGTTATTTTACACCCTCATATTGGCGTACCGTGAATACAGGCTCCGGCTGGTTCATCTATTACATCTGATTCCCTTCGCAGTACATTTGGTATTCTACTCTACCCTATACCATATATACTCTGCCGAAATAAAACGGGAATTGCTCAACCGCTACCTGTTGACCTATTCTCAATATATCTTAAACAGCATTGCCATCTATTCTCACTTTATTATTTATACTGCCATTGCACTTTTGGCCTTGTATGGGTACCGAAAAGAACTAAAAAACCAGTTTTCATCACTTACGAAAATCAAACTCACTTGGTTGTCTTTTTTGCTGTTCGGCTTTTTTTCATTATGGGGATTGGGTTTTATCAATTTTATTTTTGGCCTGAATGGTCTTCCACAGTTTCTCCCCACGCCATTATTCGTGTTATTGGTGTTTTTATTCGCTAATTTCATCGTGTTCAAAGGTCTCAAACAACCTGAAATTTTTTCCGGAATTGAACTTCCGGAACGGAAAAAAAACACCAATCTTCCCAAAGATCTATCCCGGCAGTATTTGGAGAAAATAAAATCCTACATGGAAAAGGAAAAACCATACCTGGAACCCACCATCTCACTCAACAATCTGGCCCAAAGGATTGCCATTTCGCCGCGATATATATCACATATAATAAACAATTCGCTGGATCAAAACTTTTTAAATTTTATCAACAGTTACCGTATCAAAGAGTCACAGCAACTATTCACCGATCCCCAGCACAAAAACAAAACGGTCCTTGAAAGGTGCGCTGGTGTTTAATTTTTTAAAATTCTAATCCTAGTTGAGTTTGTTCGATGTCTTTTTCTTTCTTCTCCTGGTATTTG
>JAFGEC010000086.1 GCA_016931775.1 Candidatus Zhuqueibacterota bacterium
CGACAGGGGCTATCTTGGCAGTGTGTTGTATAAAATAGACAATAGACGGCCGAACAATTGAACCGGCCTTCCTCATAAAGTTATTGGAGACGGTATGGTTTCTTTTTATTTCCGGATTGCGATTCGCATAGCTTAGGAGTCAGCCATGTTTAGAAATTATATTAAAATCGCCTGGCGGAATTTAGCCAAACAAAAGATGTTTTCCGCCATTAATATCGGAGGCTTTGCGCTGGGCATCGCCGCTTGTTTGTTGATTGCTTTATATATCAGTGATGAATTTCGTTATGACCGGCATTTTCCAAATGGTGACCGGCTTTACAGAGTCATACTCGTCTATAACGTCAACGGAGAAACTTTTAAAGGTGCGGCTTTCCCGGCGCCGTTCGCCGGAGCGTTAAAAGAAGAATTTCCTGAAGTGGAGCAGGTCGGCCGCCTGAACCAAACCGAATTTTTTGGTGCGGGCAGCAATGAAATAAGACGATCCGATAAAGTGATGAATACCCATGAAGAAGGCTTTGCATATGCCGATCAGGGCCTGCTGGACATATTACAGTTACCCATGATATATGGGGATCCGGCACATGTTCTTGACCAGCCCGGGACTATTGTCATTTCACAACAAAAGGCAGCCAAGTACTTTCCCAATGAAAATCCTATCGGTAAAACATTCATTATAAACAATAATGAATCAAAGCCTTATCAGGTAACCGGCGTTATGGATTTCCCAACTTTTTCCCACTTTCAAAGTGATTATTTACTCACGATTGAAGGCGGATTTTATCCCGGCGAGCAAACGAACTGGAGGTCAAGCAGCTATTACACATACGTTCTGTTGCACCCCGGAACGGATGTCGCTCAACTGGAAAGCAAATTTTCAGTCATTACCAGAAAATATATCATACCCTGCCAGCAGCAAGACGGCTATGTTGATGCGGAAAAACTCGCTGATATTATCAGTTATGAATTACAACCGGTAAGCGACATCCATCTTAAATCAGCCGATATCCAGGACGACCTGCATCATGGGGACATCCGTTTTATCTGGCTGTTTGGAATTATTGCCGGATTTATCCTGGTCATCGCCGGCATCAACTTTATCAACCTTTCCACGGCCAAATCCGCGAACAGGGCCAAAGAAGTCGGGCTGCGAAAAACGATCGGTTCGAACAAGGCCAATCTGATCGGGCAGTTTCTCACCGAGTCGGTGCTTTACAGTATTCTTTCGTTTGTGTCGGGAATGTTGCTGGCCTATTTATTTTTACCTTATTTTAACATGCTGTCCGCCAAATCGTTAACGGTTCCCTGGGCCGAATGGTGGCGGGTGCTTCCACTGTTTGTCTTTTTTTCCGTTATCATCGGTATATTGGCAGGATTCTACCCTTCGTTTTATCTTTCATCATTCAAGCCGGTGAGTGTGCTAAAGGGAAATTTAAGCCGGGGGAGCAAAAGTTCCAGGCTGCGCAGCGGATTGGTCATTTTTCAATTCACCATTTCAATCATTTTGATTACCGGTACGTTGATCATCTCCCGTCAGGTGAATTACATCTTGACCAAAAAGGTAGGATTTGATAAAGAGCAGGTATTGCTCTTGAATGGCGCCAACACCCTGGGCGAGCAGATCGCCTCGTTCAAAAACGAGCTCTTGAAAATCCCGGAGGTCAAAAGTGTTTCCATCAGCGATTTTTTGCCGGTCTCGGGAACCAAGCGCGACGGCAATGCTTTGTGGAACGAAGGAAAATCAAAAACGGATCCGCCTGTTTACGGGCAGTTTTGGCGGGTCGACCACGATTATATAAAAACAATGGGCATGAATATTTTCGAAGGCAGGAATTTTTCAAAGGAAATGCCCACCGATTCCAAAGCGGCTGTTATCAACCGGACACTGGCCACAGAACTAGGATTGACGAATCCCGTCGGTAAACGGATTCAGAATCAATGGCACGTGTTCGAAGTCATTGGAATCGTTGAGGATTTTCACTATGAATCACTGAAAAAAGACATCGGGGGCGTGTGTTTGGTGCTGGGTAACAGTCCGAATATTGCATCGGTAAAAGTGAACACCACCAATATGTCCGGCCTCATTTCATCCGTCACCAAAGTCTGGGATTCGTTTTCCCCCAACCAACCCATCCGGTATACATTTTTGGATGAGAGTTTTGCCAATATGTATGCCGATGTACAAAGAATGGGGCGTATTTTCAGCACGTTTGCACTGTTGGCCATCATTGTGGCCTGCCTTGGATTGCTTGCCCTTTCGTCCTTTATGGCGGCGCAACGTACCAAAGAAATAGGTGTTCGCAAAGTGCTGGGCGCATCCATTTCCAATGTCGTATTTGATCTTTCAAAGAATTTTTTAGTGCTGGTTGTTTTAGCAAATATAATCGCATGGCCCGTGGCCTATTATTTTATGAACAAATGGCTTCAGGATTTTGTTTATCGAATTCACATCGGCTGGTGGATGTTTATCCTATCCGGCGGCATCGCCCTGCTGATTGCGCTGGTTACCGTTAGCTGGGTGTCGATTAGAACAGCATTGACAAATCCTGTCGAAAGTTTGCATTATGAATAAAGGCTTAAACTCGAGGTCCCGATGTTTGTATCGGATTGGAGGTATTGTGTTAGGATGACAATCATCTGAAAAAGGAAAATTATAAATGAAGATACTGAATATTATTCTATTGGTTTTACTTTTAGTTTTTGCTTTCACAAAAGAATCCTTTTGCCGATCGACGTTTTTACCCGGTAACACATCCGGTGACGAAGCAATGACGGTACCGGGAATCGTGAAAGGCATGGAAGAAACGGCCAAAAGTTATAATCAGATGCTTCAGAATCTGCGGGTGAAACAGTCGATCGCACTTAAATCCAATGTTTTGGGAGAAGCCAAAATCACAAAAATCATTCACTTTAAAAGGCCGGACATCATTGAAGAAAAGATCTTGGAACAAGAGAAAAAAGTGCAAAGCGGCGTGCAAATGAACATAGATGATTCGGTCTCCTGCGCGTGGTTTATTGAACCTCTCATACCGCCTTTGTCCCTGGATGATTATCACATTCGCCTCACCGGCAAGGAGACCATTAACGGGCGTGCGGTTTATGTGATCAAGGTCAAGCCGAAAAACAAGCAAGAAAATTCCATTAAAGGAAATCTCTGGATAGACGCCCAGGATCTTGTGCCAATCAAATACGAGGGTAAACCGCTGAAAAAAAATGATGATTCAGAGTCAACAAAGGGAAAACAGACCATTGAATATGAAAAAATCAATGATAAATACTGGCTGCCCGTTGTTAACCGAAGGGAAGCGAGCTGGGTATTGATGATCAGGATAGTCACCGAGACAACTTTTAGCGGTTACGAGGTAAATATCGATTCGAGTGAATAAAAACCACCAGTCGTCTGCGCAGTGAATTATGGAGTATTATGCTGACGACAAGCTTTGTGACGGTGATTGAGAATCCGATCGAGGCGTTGCAGTATGAGTAAATGTCGGCCTGTTATCATTAGAACAGCGTATTAACCACTGGACTTTAAAACAAAAAAGGAATAATTAATGTTTAATAACTATATTAAAATCGCCATTAGAAATCTTTATCGTTACAAAAAGATTTCTATTATTAACGTAGTGGGTTTGGCGGTCGGAATGGCGTGTGCCATCCTTATTTTGATCTGGATTCAGGATGAAACAAGTTACGATCAATTCCATAAAAAATCAGAAAACATCGTTCTGATCTTGAGGGGAGATTCACAAAATATAACTGCTGTGTCATCAAAGATGCTTGGACCGGCGATTAAACAGGAATTACCACAGATCATCAATACAACCTGTGTCGGTGATTTTTCAAAAATTGAGCCCATTACACTCCAATACAATGAAAAAAGCTTTGAAGAAACCTGGTACCTGATCGACGATCAATTTTTTAATATCTTTTCATTTGATTTAAAAACTGGAGATCCGAAAACGGCACTAAAAGATCCGAACTCTATCATCCTCACGGAAGCAATGGCCAAAAAGTATTTTGGCAATGATACCCCCATAGGTCAAACATTGACCATGTTTTTATTTGGACAAAAAATGCCGTTAAAAGTCACTGCTGTTTTAGAGAATTTGCCGCACAATTCACACATTCAAGGTCAGATTTTTATCCCGATACCTTTTATGGAACAATTGGGAATCAACTGGAATACCTGGGATGACCAGTCGCTTCGCACTTATGCTCAAATTGAAAAATGTGATTTTAATATACTTGCTCAACAAATTACCGAATGTGAAAAACGAAACAGTCCCGGCGCAGACTTGAGGACTCTTCACTATGCGCTCCTGCCGGTTACAAAAATTCACTTATATGGTAACTCTGTGAAATTTTTATCGTCAACCAGCGACATTAAATATATTTATATTTTTGGCATAGCGGCGGTCATCATTTTACTTATCGCCAGTATCAATTATATAAATCTTTCAACGGCACTTTCATTAAAACGCGATAAGGAAATCGGAATAAAAAAGGTGGTCGGTGCGAACCGCAGATCCATCATTCAACAATTTTTTTATGAAACCGGTATTCTGACTGTTTTCGCTTTATGCTTTGCTCTGTTTATCGTTCAGTTGACTTTGCCGGTTTTCAATCAAGTGGCAGGTAAAATATTGACGATTCCGTTTCGGAGCACACAATTTCTGATAGGCATTTTTCTTATCACAATATTTTTATCAATGTTGTCGGGTATTTATCCTGCCCTGTTTTTATCTTCATTTCAACCCGTACGCTTGCTAAAAAACAAACTGAATACAGGACCAAAGAACAGCAGCGTTAAAAAATTATTAGTCATTTTTCAATTTTCACTGTCCATTATCTTGATCATCAGTACCATGGTTGTTTATCGGCAATTGGTATTTTTCCAGAACAGCCGTTTGGGATATAATGAGGACAATCTAATCTGTGTAAAATTAAAGGCAGATATAAGTAACAATTACGACTCGTTTAAAAATGAGCTATTAAAGAATCCGGATATTATTTCATTAACGCGTTCGGAACCCGTCAGTGATCATTCGATGACCCGGACAACGAGTGTTAATTGGCCGTTGAAAAACGAAAATAAAGAAAGCCTTTTTTGGATTTTACATGTAGACAATGATTTTGCAAAGACTTATCAGGTTGATATCCAGCAAGGTCGATTTTTTTCTAAAGAATTCTCTACCGATCGGACAGAGGCATATATTATCAATGAAAGCGCAGTCAAAGAGATTGGTGTCGAATCACCTCTCAACAAGACGATGAGTGTATGGGGGAGAAATGGAAAAATAGTGGGTGTATTAAAAGATTTTCATTTTAGTTCATTTCATAATAAAATCGAACCCATAATACTCCAATTCCCCTCCAAAGACCAAGAAAGAGGTCGATACCGGTTATTAACAATACGGTGCCGACCCGGCACTTTGCAAAGCAGCCTCAAAGAAGTCCAGAAAACTTGGCATGCTCGGTTTTCAGATGTTCCCTTTAATTTTTATTTTCTTGACGATAACCTGCATACATTATACCAGGAGGAAGAACGGATGGGCACCCTGTTTCAATATGTTACTCTCCTGGCCATTTTTATTGCCTGCCTTGGTCTGTATGGGTTGGTTTTATTTTCTGCTGAACAGAAAATAAAAGAGATTGGAATCCGTAAGGTATTGGGTGCACCGATACGGAATATCATTTTATTAATATCAAAAGAATTTATCGTACTCGTCATTTCTGCAAATCTTGTCGCCTGGCCCATCGCCTGGTTTGTCATGAATAGATGGCTGGAAAATTTCGCCTACCGGACCGCTCTGACGATTTGGCCGTTTTTATTAGCCGGATTATCTGCTCTGTTGATTGCTCTGCTTACTGTTAGTTGGCAGGCGGTACGGGCAGCGTTGGCGAATCCGGTGAAAACTTTGCGGTATGAATAGTTACCAAAATTCTTTCATAGTAGGAGAACACCATGTTCCCATATTATCTGAAAACTGCGCTGCGTCATATATCAAAATACAAATCCTTATCCTTCATCAATATAACCGGACTCGTGCTCGGGTTGATGTGCATCATTATAATATTTTCATGGATTCAATACGAAAAAAGCTATGATTCATTTCATGACAATCTAGATTCTTTGTATCGTATCATTTTCACCAATGAAACCAGAGATTTTTATGGATACTATCAACCCGGCCCACTCGCCGGCCATCTCCGGGACGTGATACCGGAAATAACTTTTGCCACCAGTTATTCGGAAATGCGGTTTAAACTTTCCAAAAAAGATAAAGGATTCTTCTGTACGGGTAGCTATGTGACTTTTGATTTTTTCGACATGTTCTCATTTCCCCTCCTTCAGGGTGAAAAATATAACCTATTTCAAAATCCCGCGTCCGTGGTGCTGACTCAAAAAACAGCCTTAAAATTGTTCGGCCATACCGATCCAATTGGGCAAACTGTTAAATTGAATGACGGTCAACAGCTGACGGTCAGCGGTGTACTGGACGATATTCCGGAAAACAGTCACATGCAATTCGATTTTGTCATGCCCTTCCAAAGTTCACCGGATTGGATGCAGCGATGGGATTTGAAAAGTACCACCACATACGTGAAACTTTCTCACAAAAATAATATTGAGCAGGTGAGAAATAAAATCTATGGTATTATGAATCAGCATAATCCGGAATGGAAAAACTTATTACTGTTAAATCCGATGAAAAAAGCTCACCTTTACAATTTAGAGGGTGGCGGTTTGATCACCTACGTGTATATCTTTGCAGCCATGGGAATTGTGATTCTACTTATCGCTTGTATTAACTTTATTAATCTGACCATTGCATATTCGGAGAAACGTGCCAAAGAAATCGGCATGTTAAAAACCGTTGGATCGTCACAATTTTCTATTATTTTCCAGTTTTTAGGTGAAGCCATGTTGTTCGCCTTATTCTCCATGCTATTTGCCCTCTTTTTAGTCCAATTGGTCTCTCCTTATATAACCGATGTATTGGGCAGATCAATCCACATCAGCCTGTCTCCGGGATTTTTGCTCATCTTAATGGGATTGACGGTCATCACGGGTATCGGTGCCGGATTGTATCCTGCAATTTATTTTTCAAGGTTGCAGCCGCTACGAATGTTGACCTGTTCTTCACACACGGGCACCGGAGGCCGATCCACGATATTGAGAAAAACGCTGGTGGTCGTTCAATTCACATTATCGATTTTTTTCATTGTCTGTTTGTTTGGCATCCGCGCACAGCTTAAATACATACGATCAAAGGAGTTGGGTTACACCAGGGATTGCGTCATAATGGTTCATACGAGAGGTGCGTTGTCTCAGAAAGCCCCGCTCGTAAAAAAGGATCTTTTACAATATACAACTATTCATGGAGCTACTGTTTCGGGAAATGAATTGCTGAGTATACGAGGGACAGGTTCGGGGCCGGTTGAATGGCCTGAAAAAGACACGGATGAGGTCGTGGAAGCCGGTTTTAACATGGTTGACCATGATTTTTTCAATACCTTGAATTTAAAGTTGGCCCTTGGACGATTTTTTTCCAAAGAATTCGAAACCGATGTCTCCGATGCTTTTGTTGTGAATGAGACCGCCGTCAAACGTATGGGATTCGCAGAACCGATTGGCCGGGAAATCACCATCAATCAAGGTCCCTTCAAACGAACGGGACACATTATCGGCGTTGTTAAAGATTTCCATGCAGGCTCACTGCATCAAACCATGTACCCGATTGTCATGATGTACAGTGACCGGGCTAACTATCTGTTTATCCGTGCAGAATTTCAATCACTGAAAGAAACGTTGGCACAGATTCAAAACACGATCAAAGCACATGTTCCGGATGATCCGTTTTTTTATGAATTCCTGGATGAAAAAATCGCGGCCCAGTACCGGATTGAACAGCTCACGAGTGCGCTGACTCTCTCCCTCACCATTCTTTTGCTGATCATTTCTTCCCTTGGATTGTTCGGACTGACCTCATATACAATACAACGGCGGATTAAAGAAATCGGTGTCCGTAAAGTATTCGGTGCGACGGTTCTTTCCCTTCTTTGCTTCTTGGGGAAAGATTTTACCAAATGGGTACTTTTTGCCAATATTTTCGCCTGGCCTATCGCCTGGTATGCTATGAACAAATGGCTGCAGAATTTTGCCTATCGTATGGATTTAACCATCTGGCCGTTTCTTTTTGCAGGATTGACTGCATTGTCGATTGCCCTGCTGACAGTGAGCTGGCAGGTGATTCGTGCAGCTACAGCGAATCCGGTGAAAGCGTTGAGGTATGAATAAAGAAAATGCTGTCGATTGTCAGCAATCAGCTTTTTGAATGACCAAAACCGGCATCTGACAACTTGGAGATTTTATGTTTAAAAACCATATAAAAACCGCAATACGAAACATTAAAAAATATCGCTCCTATTCAATTATAAATATAATTGGTTTGGCGATCGGCATGACCTGTTTTTTGCTTATCGCGCTTTACATTCAGTGGGAGCTGAGCTTTGATAAATATCACCAGAATGGTAAAGATATCTACCGGATTGTTCTCAATCCCGGCTCCTTTGCTTATCAAAACAAGGATGGTTTTAACTGTACGCCGGCAGCATTGATCCCTGTTTTAAAACAAGAGTGCCCTGAAATTGTAAACGGAACCCGAATCGAAAAGAACAGTTGCCTGATTCACATCAATGAAAACTCTTACAATGAAGATCGCTTTTTTTATGCTGATCCTGATTTTCTGAAAATGTTCAGTCTCCCTCTGGTCGCTGGAAATAAAGAAACAGTACTTCAAAATCCTTATTCAGTGATTTTGACAGAATCGATGGCTCGAAAATATTTTGGCCGGTCCAATCCCATTGGTCAAACGATCAGTGTGGATCAGCAGGATAATTATTTAGTTACGGGTATCATTAAGGATACTCCTGCAAATTCTCACTTTATTTTTGATTTTGTGGCTTCTTTTAATACGCTCTATTCAAAAAGGAAAAATATAGAATCGTGGAACAACAACAATTATCCGGCCTATGTTCAACTGAATAAGAATTCCAATCCGGCAGATGTTGATGGCAATCTGGATGAAATCATCAAAAAATACAAAGGGGAAAATAATTATACCAAATTTCGGCTTGAATCCATGTATAACATTCATTTACACGGACATCGGAATTTCGAACTGAGCAATAATAGTGACATCAGATATATCTATCTATTTGCTATGATTGGATTTTTCATTTTATTGATAGCATGTTTTAATTATATAAATATCACGACCGCTCAATCAACAAAACGTGCCAAGGAAGTGGGATTGAAAAAAGTCATCGGGGCGAACCGGGGACAGTTGATCGGACAATTTTTAAGCGAATCAGTTTTGTTTTCGACTGCCGGTTTTATCCTGGCCGTATTACTTGCCGAATCAATATTACCTCTCTTTCGCAGAACGATGAACGTTGATATCGAAATATCATTTTTTTCAGAAATCAACCTGCTGTTGAGTCTATTTGCTATTCTGCTTTTGGTTGGATGTATTACAGGTGCTTTTCCTGCATTTATGATCAGTTCCTTTCAGCCCACTCATATTCTGAAAAAGATTGCCAAGAAAAATTCAAATTCGTTTTTCAATTTTAGAAATATGCTGGTTATTATCCAATTTGTTATCTCCGCGATTTTAATTGTCAGTACAATCACGGTTTATAAACAATTGCAATATATAAAGAATAAACGTTTGGGATATAAAAAAGATCATATCATTACGTTGACTCTCCGCGACGATCAACTGGAAAAGAATTATCATTGTTTTATGAATGAACTCTCTTCTCATCATCGAATCGCAGATATTTCAGCCTCTTACGCTTTACCGCACAGCATTCGCAGCAGTACGGATGCTGACTGGTTTGGAAGAGACAATGATAAAAATTTTCCGGTCTATTATGCGAAAATTGATCGCCATTTTGTCAATTTATATGAAATAGAATTGAAAGCAGGAACAGTTCCCCAAAATGAAACCTCTTCCTATACAGACTTTATTTTAAATGAAAAAGCTGTTAAAGTTTTACGATGGAAAGATCCTGTAGGTAAAAATTTCGGTTGTAATATGATTTCAAAAGAAAATGGAAGGATTGTCGCCGTCGTGAAGGATTTTCACTACTATCCGCTGCATTATGAAATAGCGCCTCTGGTACTGCAACTTGGTGTCGAAAATAACAATCCCAATCCCTGGGAAAACCTGTATTTCTCAATTAAAATCAATTCACAGGATATTGCAGGTACGCTTGCTTTTATAAAAAACAAATGGAAACAATTTTCACAATATCCGTTTGAATATAAATTTGTAGATTCCAGTCTGGACGCAATGTACAAAACCGAGCATAAATTAGGAAGCCTGTTTAATATATTTGCAGCGGTCGCCGTCTGTATTGCATGCCTTGGTCTGTATGGTCAAATTTTATTTTCCGCCGAACAGAAAACAAAAGAGATCGGAATCCGCAAAGTGCTCGGTGCAACGGTACAAAGTGTTATTTTTTTGGTATCAAAAGAGTTTATCTTACTGATTTTTGCTGCAAATATTATCGCCTTGCCCGTTGCCTGGTACGCCATGAACAAATGGCTGCAGAATTTTGCCTATCGAATCAATAATAGTTGGTGGATTTTTGCCATGGCTGGTGGTATTGCGTTGGTGATCGCTCTATTGACCGTAAGCTGGCAGGTGATTCGTGCAGCAACTGCAAATCCTGTTAAGAGTCTGCGTTATGAATAATTGCCTGGATGGTTGATTTAAAAGTCAAATTTTTATTGATAGAAAATAAAAAAATGTGACATTTGACTGAAGAATGGAAAACAATAAAAGATGCTTGATATAGGTGCTGGAGATGGCAGATTGCTGCAACTTTTATTGTTAAAATGTCCAAATGCTGATGGAATTGCATTAGATTTTTCTCCGATCATGTTTGGGAAATTAAGGGAACGGTATAGTAATAATAATCGCGTGGAAATCATAGAACATAACTTGAATAATCCATTACCATCAGTCCTTGGTGAGTTTGACGTCATTGTATCGAGTTTTGCGATACCGTTGCCGTGAATGCTAAAGCGTTCTGGTTTTTTGGAGTAATTTAGAACCACAGAAAGATGAGTTCACAGAGCAGAACACGGAGTATTTCCGAAGTCAATTACCACCGCCTGAGGCGGTGGCTTGATAGGAGTGCCCTAAAAGGTACGCTGGTGACTCTTTTTTAATTTCTAGTCCTGC
>JAFGEC010000608.1 GCA_016931775.1 Candidatus Zhuqueibacterota bacterium
CTGTCAAAATTTTAAAATTACATATATTTGGCAAAAGGAGGTGCGTCGCACCGGTTCTATCCCACCCGAGACTGAGGTTTTACAAAATTTCTTTTTTTCATCGTGATATTTCGAGAGAAATTTTGTAATTTCTTCTTTCAAAGCGCCAAAACGCCTAAATTTTGTAAAATTCTCGTCATTTATATTTATCAGAGATAACTATGACACCAATACTGGTCGTATCAACAATACTCAGTTACTTTGCCTTACTTTATTTGTTATCTCTTTTTACCTCGAAAAAAACAGATTCGTTTACCTTTTTCACTGCCGGACGTAAATCACCCTGGTATCTGGTGGCATACGGCATGTTGGGCGTCAGTATTTCCGGTATTACCTTTATTTCGGTTCCCGGTGAGGTCTGTCATTCACAATTTTCATATCTGCAGGTGGCCATCGGCTATTCCCTTGGTCTGATCACGGTGGCATTTGTATTTTTGCCGCTTTATTACCGGTTAAAAGTCGTGTCGATTTACACATATCTTGAAAAACGTTTCGGCTATTACAGCTATAAAACCGGAGCGGGATTTTTCATTCTGGCACAGACCTTTATGGCCGCCTTCCGCCTGTATTTAATGGCCGGTGTGCTGCAACTGTCGATTTTTGACGTTTTCGGTATTCCCTTTGAGGTCACCACACTGGTTACGCTGCTGTTGATCTGGTTATACACTTATCGGGGCGGTATAAAAACGGTAGTGATCACGGATTTACTGCAAACGACTTTTTTGGTGGCGGCGGTCATTCTCAGTATATGGATTATCAGCCGCGAGTTGGACTTGAATCTCGGAGAAATGTTGACCAAAATCCGGCACCACCCGGATTCAAAGGCGTTTTTCTGGCAATGGTCGCATTCACGTAATTTTTTCAAACTGGTTTTTACCGGTCTGTTTATCACCCTGATGACAAACGGTATCGATCATGCCATCATGCAGAAACATCTGACATGTCCCAATCTGCGTCAGGCGCAAAAAAACATGTTTACGCTGGCGGGACTATTACTGGCGGTCAACATACTTTTTCTCGGATTGGGATTGCTGTTGTACATCTACGCCCAAAGCCGGAATATACACATTCCCGCCAAAACCGACGACCTGTACCCAATCCTTGCATTACGTCATTTCGATACCCTGACCGGAATTGTGTTTCTGCTGGGCATTTCCGCCGCGGCATACTCGTCGGCGGATTCATCTCTCACAGGTCTTACAACATCTTTTTGTATCGATTTTTTAAATTTTGAAAAAACCCGCCGGAATTCCACCCGTCTGCGCGCTCTCGTCCACCTGGGTTTTTCATTGCTGCTTTATCTTGTTATTCTGATATTTCGCTGCCTCAATAATGACAGTGTGGTCAATGTTTTTATTCGCATCGCAGGATTTGTATATGGGCCGTTACTGGGCCTGTTTCTATTCGGCCTGTTTACACGGCTGCAGGTAAAAGACCGCTTTGTACCGTGGTTATGTCTTGCCGTTCCTCTTTTTTCTGTTTTACTCTATTTTAAATCGGAAAAGTGGTTATGGGGGTATAAACTGGATTTTGAAATGTTGATTTTTTCGACGGTACTAACGTTTTTAGGATTATTACTTTTAAAAAAGAGAACGCTATCATACCCCGTCATATAAATGATATAACAAGGGAGAAAAAAAATGACCGACAAATTTCGTTATGTCTTGTGTTTTTTCATTTTTACACTTTTCAACTGCAACACCCGAAATAGCCAGGACATTCGGCCTTATTCACAAAATCCCCGTTACTGGCAGTACAAGGGTAAGCCGGTGCTGCTACTGGGAGCGACGAAAAACGACAACCTATTTCAAACCGAAAATCTCGAAAAACATCTTGACAGTCTTAAACATGCAGGTGGTAATTATATCCGAAATACCATGAGCTCCCGTGATGACGGCGATTTATGGCCGTTTTACCAGCGGCCGGATGATGGATTATACGATCTTGATTTATGGAACGACCGGTACTGGCAGCACTTTGAATCGTTGCTGCAACTGACGGCTCAACGGGACATTTTCGTCCAGATTGAAATCTGGGACCGGTTTGATTATTCACGGGATCCCTGGCGACTCAATCCCTTTAACCCCGGTAATAACATCAACTACACGGTTGAAGAAAGCGGTCTTGCCACCGATTATCCTCAACACCCGTCCAGTGATGTACAGCCGTTTTTTCACAGTATCGAAGGATTGCCGCTGTATAATGACAAGTTACGTATCATTCAGAACTATCAGCAAAAATTCGTCGACAAAATGTTATTTTATACAAAACAATACGGCAATGTGTTGTACTGTATGGACAATGAAACCAGCACACCACCCCGATGGGGACAATATTGGATGGATTATATCCGCCTCGAGGCGCAAAAACAAAAAAAGACGGTTTATACAACGGACATGTTTGACCATTTTTTTAAACCACGGCAGTGTGAATCCTGTTTACAAGCCATACGACAACCTGAATTTTACGGTTTTCTCGACATTTCACAAATCAATAGCCGGAATTTTGCCCAGGCTCACTGGGATACTATGCAATGGGTACTGCAACAGAGGGATAAATACGCCCTCCGTCCGGTGAACAATGTCAAGGTTTACGGAGGAAACAACACAGGCTGGGGTTCCGGTTCCAATCAGGATGGAATCGAAAGGTTTTGCCGAAATATTATGGGCGGTTGCGCGTCCGCCCGGCATCACAGACCACCAACAGGAAACGGTCTAAATCACCGGGCACAATCATGCCTTAAAGCCGTCCGGCTCGTGGAGCAATACGTCAGATTTTGGGATACACAGCCGGCAATGGACAAACTTTCCGATCGTCAGGCAAACGAGGCTTACCTGACCGCAAAAGAAAACCAGCAGTTTGTTCTGTATTTCCCCACAGGCGGCCAGGTCACACTGGACATTACCGGCAGTACCGGAGATTTCGAATGTCTGTGGATCAGTGTGGCAGATGGAGAGCTGGGGACAGTATCAAATGTGAACACAAAAAAAATTGAATTGACAACACCCGATAGTACGGGGTGGTTTGCAGTTATAACAAAATAATCAAAATATATTAGTTACCATAAAAAATCTTTACAATAGTATTCTCAAAAACAATACACGGTCATAATCCACCTTGTCCACAACAATAAATGATAACCATGATTGTCATAATTTCACAATCAATTGATTTTTGATTTACATCACCGTTTCCGAACGAAACTCTTCATACAGTTTTAAAACAGCCGGCACGTAATCGCGGGTTTCCGCCCACAGAATGTTATTATTGCGATTTGACGCCAGCCACATCTCCGCTCTCTTGGGCCCACCGTTATACGCGGCCAATCCGCCGTCCTGCTCGTACATGGTCACGAGTTCACTAAGATACCGGCATCCCAAACGAATATTGGTGATCGGATCGTACAAAACTTCTTCTGCACTGGTCCACAACACGCCTTCTTCAGCGGCAAGAAACGCACCGGTGGCCGGCATCACCTGCATTAATCCCATAGCGCCGACTGTTGAGGTGACAGTCGGTTTCCAGGTTTTGGCGCTTTCGTGTGTAATTGTCGCACAAATAAAATCGATATTTAAATTGGGATACTTTTTGCTCATAAGATATATCTCATTCGCGATAACACGTTTTTGCTGATTTACCATATCTTTATTGTATCGAGAAATAATATCTTCTATCTTCTGAATACTCGTTTGCTGCTCAATTTCAAGCATGGCTAAAAATTCTTGTTCTTGAACGGATTTTGCAATATTATTCAACTTTATCGATTGTGCCGTTAATTTGTTATGCAAAACCAGCGCAGGAATGAGCACGGTCAAAACAAGTATAAACGCGAGTAACCTCACTATTCTCCTCTGTATTATTGCCTTCATGATGCCTCCTCAAAGTTGCTTTGTCTGTATCTGTTTTTTGATCACGAACCTGTGTCGCTGGGAATTGTAAAAGCGTTGCCAGACCTTTACAATTCCCTGCGCCTTATTCACCTGTAACATAAGGAACCACCTCCTTATATCACTCAACAAAATATTGTACAACTTTTATGCCATAATGTCACAAAAGCTGTGAGCCAGGTCAAAAAACAAAAACCTCCGTAACGACATAAATATTTAAAAAACAAAGACAAAGCAACTTTTTATCCCTTAAAATCATTCACATTAAACCAGTTTTTTTGTTTTTTTTTAATCTTTATCAACTTGATTCACTTTTATTGCTCATGTGTCACATAGATGGACACTGTAAATGTGTCCTTTTCCCCTAAAGTGTGACATTTATTTCACACTATAACATAAAAAAACACGGTTATAATCCCATTGTGTACACATTTTTGACTGAATTAAGACGCCGAAAATGGGTAAAAGTTACGATAAATCGAGACGGGAATGAATATGAGACGGACGAACAGATAAAATTTGTGGCTGCGGATCAATCCCTTACGGAATCAAATACTTGGCTCGAATATATGGCAAAATCGATAATGTTATTCTTCATGACTCAATTTGGTACGGTGGATAATTAAATCCAAAAAACAGGAACCTCATATTCAGATATAAATTTATCTCTGGTTACAATCGTCAGATTGTTGCTTTTAGCTTGGGCGACAAGTAATCGATCGAAAGGATCTTTGTGATAATCGGGCAGCTGTACAGAGTCTATCATCTCCGACGCAGACGGTTCCATGAGTAAAAGATTGGAATGAGCAAACAGGTCGTTTTTCCATGATTGAATATCATCAATCTTTAGCTTGCCTTTTTTTACCAGCAATGCGATTTCCCAGAAAGCAATTGAGGAGATATATAAATGACCGAGACTATCCTGGTTATCAAAATATTTTATAAACTCATCGGAAACGGATTGTCGTGTAAACCAAAAAACCAGAGCATGTGTATCCAATACATAGAGTTCCCCCTTCATACATATTCCTGCCAGATGTCTTCTATGGGAGCAATTAACTCATCAGGCTCAACGAGTATTTCCACCTTATTTTTCATCTGATCCCGCCAATCCTTAATATTCGGTGGCAAGAGCTTTGCGACATTTTTTTTATGACGGTAAATATAAATTATTTCTCCATTTGATACCTTGTCCAGATAATTAAAGAAATTTTTACGAAGATTTGTCACCGTAACTTTTAGCATATTTCCACCATTATAGTGTACATAATATCAATTTATATGTACATAATATACTCATTTTTAATTCACATGTCAAGCATCATTCGATTAAAATTTAATCCTTTTTTATCACAAAATCCTTTACAAATATCTTTTTTTTCGTACATTTAATAAATTACTAATTCCTTCAGTTGAAATATATCCCGGAGAACCTTATGAAACGTTACATTTTGGTTGTTGGTCTTTTTGTCATTTTCTCTTGTGGAAAGGAAAAACAGCCGGCGGAACGGCCGGTCGACATGGGCGTTGTCGGTGAAAGCAAGCCGATCGACCTGAACAAAGAAATCATCGGTACGCCCCCGTCGGTTGTATCCGTCACCAGTTCCATCGATATCACATTCAAGGAATCCATGGTACCGGACCACTTTCGAGGAACCGTACTGGATAAAACTCCGTTTTCCTTCGAGCCGAAAATAAACGGTTACGCCATCTGGATATCTCCCACCTTGCTGCAATTCAGACCGGAGGACGGTTTACCCGCTGGTGAACAAGTCACCGGACGGTTGAATGGAAAAATTTTGCTGGGTGAGCAGAAAAACGTCAATGATTTCGCATTTAGTTTCAAAGTCGGTGAACAGGAAATTATTTCTCTTGAGGGCGACTTTGAAGCTTCGAAAACGGTCCAAAACAGTGTCGTCTATAATGGCACCCTCAGTTTTGCCCAGCCGGTGGATATAGGTGAGATATCCCGCGATCTTGAATTCAGGAGCACATCCGGCCGGGTGAAATTTAATCTTGAATCCGCCGGAGCTGAAAAGGTCACTATTACAACATCGCCGATCGAGCGCATGGACAAAGGCCAAACTTTCACCCTTTCGCTTCCAGCTAAATACACGGTTTCAAAAGACAAATGGAAACGGGAGCTTTACCTTGCCGGGAAACATATTTTTCGGGTTATCGCCCACATGGACATGTCGGATCCCGAGGCCGACCAGCCGGAATACGGTTTTCGTTTTTCTGATCCGATTCAAAAGGATACCGACCTGTCCGGATATGTAACCATCACGCCGGAGATCAACTTTAACACCAAAATAAGCAACAAATATTTGCTGATCCGTGCAGATTTCCTGCCGGGTGCACAATATACCATCAACATCGCCGCCGGTTTTCCGTCGGTGTTCGGCACCAAATTATCCGATATTTATACGACAACATTTTTCATTGACAATATCAAGCCCGATTTACAATGGCTTTCCGAAGGTATTTATTTGCCTGACGGGAACGCCTTTAAACTGCAGTTAAAATCCGTCAATGTGGCACGCGCGCGGGTAGAAGTGTATGAAATATACCCTCAGAATATCGGTTTCTTTTTACAGAGGAATGCGCTTGTGGATGAAAGCTGGAATCAAGAGGACCGGTATTACAGCTTTGAATTTGAGGATCTGTCGCGTGTCGGTGAAAGAATCCACGAAAAGAAGATTGACATCACCGACAAAAAGAACAAATGGATTAAATCAGAGCTGGACCTGGGGCCCGTCTTTTCCGGAAGGCGCAATTCCGTGTTTGTTGTTAAACTGAACTTTGATATGAACGACCTCACCGGAAAATGCGTCACCGATCGTAATAATATACAAGAAGGTGATCTGTATTTTGAGGATGACGACTATTATTCCACACCCTGCAGTTACGGATATTATTATTCGCACGGTACGCTGAATAAAATACTGATCTCGTCGGATATCGCTCTGACCATAAAAAAAACCGAAAACGGCGCTCACGTATTCGCTACCGATGTCACAAGTTCCAAACCCATAAACGGCCTCAAATTATCTCTCTACAACTATCAAAACAAACTTTTGGAGACAAAAACCACCGACGGTGACGGACATGTCAAATTTTCCAAAGACGGTTTTTATGTCTATGGCCAGACCAGCAGCGGCATTGCCATTATGCGGCTCGATCATCACGAATGGCTTCTGAACAACTTTGACGTTGGCGGCCAATCGGGCGGTCAAAGTGGTGTAAATGCTTTCATGTACACTGACCGCGGGGTACACCGGCCCGGCGATACGATCCATTTTTCAGCCATCATCCGGATGTCCCGCAAAGCACCATCACCCAAACAACCTGTTATCCTCACGGTAAAAAATCCTCGCGGACAAATCGTCCATGAAGACAAAACCGAGGCGGGCGAAAACGGGCATATTTATTTCCCCATACAAACCGATTTGGCGGATCCGACCGGCAACTGGATAGCCGAACTATCCGTCGGCGGCAAGACGTTTACCAAAACACTTAAAGTCGAGACCGTCAAACCCAATAGACTCAAAATTCTGACGGATATTCCGGACAAAATTCTGCCGCCGAATAAAAATATTGCCGGAACAATCACCTCAAAATACCTGTTTGGAGCACCGGCGGCCAATTTAAAAGCCAATGTTCGCGCCGATTTTTCGGGCCGAGTTTATACCTGCGATAAATTCAGCAGCTTTACCTTTACCACGCCCCTGAAACGATTCGATCCACGTTCCAAAACCCTGTTCGACGGCACTCTGGACCAGGATGGCCAATATCGTCTGAACTATGCCGTTCCCAGTCTGAACCAGGCTCCGGCTCTGGTTAATGCCGTTCTGCACACAACCGTATATGAAAAAGGCGGCAGTTTTACCCAACAGGACCGCAGTACGGTCATTTATCCGTATCAAACCTACGTAGGTGTGGAAAATGTGTTCAAACGCAGCGCAGCTACCGGTGAGGATTATACAATTCCCATTGTCGTCGTTGATGCGATGGGACAACCCGTTCCCGACCAAAAATTACAGGTCTCTCTGTATGTGAACCGTAAATACTGGTGGTGGCATTATGATGACCGCGATCACAGAGATTTTAAGGAAATGAAAACAACCTACCGTATCGGCGAATTTTTACTCAAATCCGCATCAAAACCGGTCATGCAGAAAATCACCATAGAGGATCAGGGCCAGCATTATATCGAGGTAACGGACCTGACTTCGGGCCATCAGGCCGGCTTCTTTTTCTGGGCATCGCGCTGGGGTGCGGAACAGGTTCAGGAAAAAGAAAGAAGCTATCTAAACATCTTTTCGGATAAAAATGTCTATAACCTGGGCGACAAGGTCACCCTTTCATTTGATACGCCCAAGGACGGCAGCGCGCTTTTTACTCTTGAACAGGGCGGACGACTTTTAATGCAGGAGTGGTATCCTGTCGGAGGGCCTCAGACCACCATTTCATTTAATGTCACCGAGGAAATGATTCCCAACTGTTACGCATCCATCAGCCTGATACAACCGCACAACCAGAACACAAATGATCTGCCCATGCGCCTTTATGGCATCAAAACGTTATACGTTGAAGATCAGGCCACACGTTTACCACTGTTAATGGAAGCGCCGGAGGCATTAAGACCCAAACAGGAATTTTCGATTAAAATAACATCATCAGCTTTCCAAAAAGCCACCTGCACCATAGCTGTCGTCGACGAAGGATTATTGGACCTTACGGATTTCAAAACACCTTCGCCATGGGAATTTTTCTTTAAAAAGATCCGGCTGGCCGTTCGTACCGTGGATAACTTTGATGAGATCATCGGTACATTGTTTCCCGATATCGATAAATATTTTTCCATCGGCGGTGATGGTTTTGAAGAAGAACGTGAAAAACGGCTGGATCAGAGTAAAGTCCAGAGATTTGTACCGGTCGTCCTGTTCCAGGAGCCCATCAGCATAAGACCGGGCGAGACAGTGGTAACAAAATTTACCATGCCCAATTATGTGGGTTCGGTTCGTATTATGATGGTTGGAACCAGTGAACACAGTTATATTTCACTGGAGAAAACCGTACCGGTGAAACAGGAACTGATGATTTTACCGACCATCCCCCGCGTGGCGCGTCCAGGCGATCTGTTTGCCATTCCTGTTTCGGTTTTCGCTATGGACAGCTCTATTAAAAACGTCAAATTATCCCTGGAAGCGACCCCAAATATCATCATCCAGGGTGACAAAAAGAAAACCCTGGAATTCACAAAACCCGAAGAAAAGGATACCAAATTTATGGTTAAAGTCGGCAAAAGTATCGGTGCGGATACCATCAATGTGGTGGCAGCTTCCGGAGAAGTCAAGACGGATTATACCGTGCATCTGCCGATTACCAGTTCCAATCCTTTTTATACCGAGGTTGTGGATACAATGGTGAACAAGAATGAAAAAATTACTCTTTTGCCGAAAAAATTCGGATTGGAGGGGACTAATAAAGCACGTATCGCTTTCTCCCGTATGCCGGATATACAACTGAACAAACGGCTTAACGATTTGATCCGTTATCCATATGGATGCATCGAGCAGACCACGTCATCGATTTTCCCTCAGCTTTATCTGGGTGATTTGCAGGAATTATCAAGCTATAGAAAACAGCAAATAACGGACAATATCAATGCCGGGATCGCGAGACTGCAAAAATTCCAAATGAATGGCGGCTTTTCGTTCTGGCCGGTTTCAGCAGTGGGCCAATCCCATTTGAGCGATTGGGGAACCAATTATGCCGGACATTTTCTGGTTGAAGCAAAAGAATTGGGGTATTTTATCCCACCGCAATTATTCAACCACTGGCTGGAAGCAACCCGGCAGGCGGCGAAAACAGTCAACACAAAAAATCATCGTTATCAAACCTACCGGCTTTTCCTGCTGGCCCTGGCCGGCAAACCGAATATCGGGGCGATGAACCTGGTTCGGGAAAATTATTTAAACACCCTCGATCCTCTTTCGAAAAAACTGTTGGCGGCCGCCTATTATTTAAGCAACGAAAAAAATGTAGCGGCAGAAGTCGACAAGAGCATATCGACGACCATTCCCGATTATCGTGAAATGGCCGGCACATATGGGTCATCCTTACGCGATTTGGCGTTCATGGCTTATCTGTGCATCAAAATGGACGATGCCAAAACGGCCGCCCGTGTCATCAATGAAGTGAATAAAAAGTTCACCACGAGTGGCTGGTATTCCACACAGGAAACCGCCATCACGTTGCTGGCTTTGGGCTCTTTTTATAAAAAATCAACCATTCCCGGCGGTTCTGCCGTTTTTTACCTAAAGATGGGTGACGAAAAGGAAGAAAAAATTACTTTGTCCAATTACCAGATGAGCGTTCCGCTGGACGACATGTGGGATAAACGCATCATTGTCTCATCTAAAAACGAGAATCCGGTATTTGTCACTCTTTTTATCGAAGGGATCCCGCTGGAAAGCAGGATCAAAACGGAAAATTATGGCATTGAATTAAAGCGCTCGTTTTACGACCAGGACGGCCATACCATGAACGTCGAAGAGATCGTACAGGGTAAACCGTTTTGGGTGATCTATAAAGTTGCAAGTACCTACTCCCAGCAACTGGAAGAACTGGCACTGACCAGCGTATTCCCTTCCGGATGGGAGATCATTAATAATCGCCTTACAGGCACGGAACTGCCGGGATGGGTACAGAATCACAATTTAAGCTCCGGCGAATACATGGATATACGGGATGACAGAGTGAACTGGTTTTTTGATCTGGATCCAAATCGTTCGACCACTTTTGGAATCCAGATCAATCCATCCTTTGAGGGCGTTTATACACTACCACCGGTATCCGTCGAAGCGATGTATTCACCGGAATTTTTTGCTCGCATCGAAGGAGGTACTGCTCAGATTAAATGAGTTCGACCCACAGCTGAAAACTCGCAAGATTTCCTGATCGTTTTTCCGGGATCGAACCATTTAACTTATCGCATTGAATGGTGTCTGCTGTTCCCTTTGTGCATAAAAAGTGTATGAAAGCATGAGGGGTACAGCAACTATTATCAGACAACGAAGGAGAAAAAATGCAACTTTTACCCCCTCTGATCGTCGGTATTGCGCTACTACTGGCGGGACGAAAATTGTTTTGGCTATTTGTGGGATGTGTAGGTTTTCTGGCCGGAGCGACCTATATCCCGGAATTACTCCCCGGCTTAGAGTCTCAAACCCAAATATTCTTGAGTCTCGGTGCCGGTATTGCCGGCGCCCTGATTGCGATTTTTGTGAAAAAATTTGCCATAGGCATGGCTGGATTCCTCGGCGGCGTGTATATCGCCTTGTCTTTCCTGAATGTCATATCTCTGCCGGGAATTCCCGAATGGATTATCATTATCATCGCCGGGGTACTGGGCGCCATCGTTATGTATGCACTGTTTGATTTGGCACTTATCGTATTGTCATCAGTCACTGGAGCGATATTGATCACAACAGAGATGCCGGTCAGTCAAAAATCAAGTACGGTCATCTTTCTTTTTCTGGTCCTTTTCGGCATTGTCACACAAAGCAATCTGTTCAAAGGGAAAAAGAAAGAATAGAACGCAGGATATCCCACCATTATGGTTCTGGTGCACTTGAAAAAAAGAACGTGGTTTTTTGCGGGGCCGGTGTTACTATATTGCCTCTGGCTGTTGTGGCCCTTTGGGAAATTTTTTCCGGAAAAGTACTCCACACTCGTCTTCGATCGTCAAGATAATTTACTACGGGTTTTCCTGTCTGAAGACGAACAGTACCGTTTTCCTGCTCAAGATGTACCTCTCCCTCAAAAATATAAAACCACACTTCTGGCTTTTGAGGACAAAAGATTCCCTTGTCACCTTGGTGTGGATCCCTTGGCTTTGGTAAACGCCATGTGGATCAATTTAACGACCGGAACCAGAATCCGCGGCGGTTCCACCATCACCATGCAGGTGGTCAGATTGGCACACCCCCGATCGAGGACTTATATCACAAAAATTTTCGAATGCTTTTATGCGGTAAAACTTTCACTGCATTTTTCAAAAACCCAAATCCTGCAAATTTACGCCGACCATGTGCCAATGGGCCGGAATGTGGTGGGATTGCAGGCCGCATCGTGGTATTATTACGGAAAACCCATGGCAGAAATCACATGGGCTGAAGCCGCGCTTTTCACGATTTTGCCCAATGCTCCCTCATCCATCAATCTCTCGTCTCGCCGGGAACAGCTTTTGAATAAACGGAACGTACTGCTGGAGCGATTGCTGAAAAAAGGAATCATCGATTCTACAACATTTACAACCAGTTGCCGTGAACCGCTTCCGGGCAAGCAAAACCGCATACCCTTTCGTGCCCCCCATTTTTGCCGTTACGCCGCCGACAACAGTCAATCCGCCGTTATTCGAACAACACTGGACCTGGAAACACAAAAACAGGTGGAGGACATTTTAAAAAACCACCATTTGATCCTGCTGAACAAAGGAATACGAAATTGCGCCGTTCTCATTGCAGAGACCGGTACCGGTCAGATACGTGCATGGGTGGGATCACAGAGTTTTTTTGATTCAACCAACAGCGGCCAGGTGGACGGCACTTTGGCATACCGGTCCACCGGAAGTCTGCTGAAACCTTTTCTGGTCGCAAAAGCGCTGGACCGGGGTCCCTACACCATGGCGACAAAAATCAGAGACGTACCCACTTATTACGGTACCTTTACACCACAAAATGCCTTAAAAGACTACAGCGGCCTGGTCAGTCTTGGACAAACACTTATCAAATCGCTGAACGTGCCGTCCGTCAGGTTGCTGAACGAATACGGCGTTGAGGATTTTTATGATTTTTTAAACCAGGCCGGCTTGAAAGGACTTTTCCGCAGCGCCCGGGGATACGGGCTAACGCTCATACTCGGCGGTGCGGAGGCCAGTTTATGGGAAATGCTTAGATTATATGCGAGCTTGGGAAACATGGGACAGGAAAGGCCGTTATCCATTTTCCCGGAAAAAACGGTAGAAAAACATGAACGGCTTTACAGTCAGGCCGCCGCATGGCTGGTTTTACAGAATCTGAGCCGCCTGGCCCGTCCCGGCTCGGAATTTTATTGGCACTATTTCGATAATCAGGTGCCGGTGGCATGGAAAACCGGTACAAGTTACGGACAAAAGGACGGCTGGGCCATCGGTGTCAACAAACAATGGACCATAGGCGTTTGGGTGGGAAACTTTGATGGTGAAGGCAATGCTTTACTGGGCGGCGCGGCATCCGCGGCACCGATTCTCTTTTCATTGTTTAACGCCCTGAGCCGGCGAAATTTGCCCATGTGGTTTGAGGAACCGTTGCAGGACATGGAAAAAATTTTATGCTGCGAGCAGAGCGGTTTTCCGGCTGGGCCGTACTGCAAAAACACCATTTTACAATCAAGGCCCAAATGTTCATATCGCTACGGAGTTTGTCCCTATCATCGAAAATATATTATCGACCGCAAAACATCCAAATCCGTCTGCTCATTGTGCTGGAGCGGGATCGATACCGTACACGTATACTGTTACATTGCCCCCCCCGATGTCAAGGAAATCCTGGAAAAATCCGGGCAGTCGATGGATTCCATCCCCATGCACTCAGCTTCCTGCCCGACCTTTCAGGAAGAAAACAGGTTGGCGATCATTTATCCCGTAAAAAATATAAAAATTATGCTTCCGCGGGATTACAGCGGTGAATATGAAAAAATCGTACTCAGCGCAAAACATCAGCAGAGTAATTCAACGTTGTTCTGGTTTTTAAATGAAAAATATCTGGGTGAAACAACAGGATTGCACGAAATGGCGGTCGATCTGGAATCCGGGAAGTATAAACTTGTGGTACAGGATGAAGAGGGCTTTACAAAGAGTGTGGTGTTTACGATTTATCGGGCGGAGGACTGACGAATAATCAATGTTATGGAAACAACTCATCCGTATAATCCGATGAGTCTCATCACTGATGCTTCGGTTCATCAAAACAACACTGATGATAGTAAAATACTCGACAGTCGTGATAATTATCCGACACAAGAAATCATTATGGAGTATTTTACTTTGATCATAACGATTATCTTAAAGCTGTATGAAATTGTTGCTCGATTTTTTTACAAAAACACGACCTTGAACTCGTATTTAATACTTTCATTACTAAAAAGGAGGAAATTGTAATATTTACTTGATTTATTCAATATTATTCTGTACAATTTCC
>JAFGEC010000087.1 GCA_016931775.1 Candidatus Zhuqueibacterota bacterium
CCGGAATCTGACATCACTGATGGATATCATATCCTGGCTGCAAGGTGACGTAACACTGGACCTTTTTGAGGAATTACTGAATCCGAACATTTGTATGTTGTTTCAAAGTTTGGCTTTTCAAAATACGGATAAAATATGCGAAATATTTTCACCAGTTATCCCGGTAGCTGATGACGAGACCTTTCCCGTGTTGAACAAAACAAACGTGTCATTTGGCAAACATGACTATAACTAAATGCCTAAATTCGCGGACGAAATCCCTCCCCGAGCACCTCATGGACGTCATTGACGATGACAAAAGCATGGGGATCGATTTTTTTTACGGTGTCTAATAATAAGCCAATCTCTTTTCGACTCACGACGCAGTACAGCACTTCCCTGGGTTCATTCTTATACAATCCTCTGGCCTCCAATGCCGTCGCCCCGCGGCTCAAGTCATTGAGAATAACCTGGGATATCTTTTCCGTTTCCGATGAAATGATGAATGCCGACCGGGCATAATCAAATCCATCGATAATGGTGTCCACAATCCGGCTGGAAATGAATACTACAAAAAGTGCGTAAAGTAAAAGGGCCAAAATCGGCTTTTCATGGGGAAGGTTTTTATAGTGGATCACAATGCCCGTAATAATGATGACCACCGTATCGACAAAAAGAAAAGCAGTACCCGGTTTAATTCCCCAACGCTTGCGGGCTACGGCCGCCAGAATATCCGATCCGGCTGTGGAACCCCGGAATTTAAAAATGATCCCCAGCCCGATGCCCAAAAGGACGGCCCCGACGAGTATGGTAAACAAAAAATCAGTTTGCCGAAAACTGGTGACTGCCGGATGGGTATGTAAGGTTAAAAAATTCATTCCCGGTATCCGGCCGCGCAGTAAATCGATAAAAAAAGAGCTCATGGTAAAACCGACAAATGTACGGGTACCAAATTGCCGCCCCAGTTCCTTGACGCCCCAAATAAACAGAGGAATGTTTAAAATCCACATAACCAGCCCGACAGGTATTCTGCCGGCTGAGATGTAGTGAACATCCATGGCCAAGCCGCTCACGCCGCCGGGAACAACTTTGGCGTCCACAAGAAAAATACCAATTCCCGAGGCCATCAAGAAAGCACCGAAAGTGATCGCTAAAATGTCCAGCCAGATACCCCTCTGGTGCAATCCGATTTTTTTTATCCAGTTCATACGTCACCTTGGTTATACGGGAAAAAGGGATTTGATTTTAAAAATCAAATTCCATTTCTGATGTTTGTCCGCCAGATATTCAGAATGATGTATATCATATCAAAAATCCGGTTTATTGAATGTTAGTAAAGATGTATTTTAAAGGCAAGAGAAAAGTTGGAAAAATTTAATTCTTTGGGACGGCTCCGGATATACCGCTCGGTGAAAAATTCAGGTCCGCGTTCCGCCTTTTTTTCTGCACAAACAAGAGTTTAGCCGTCCGTCTGGGGACGCGGCATGATCCTCCGCCCGCACAGCGCATTGGCGTCAACCTAATTTAACACTCTAAAAAAAATCATCCAAAACGACTTTCATTACATACGAAAAAATTCAAAAAGAACTTTAAAAAATATTTTTATTCTTTATTTTTTATAGTCTTATAGCATTCCAATTTAATAGAATAACTTGTTATCGATGTTTTTCGCTGTGACCTTTATGTTCTCTGTGGTTAAAAAATAGAACCACAGAGAGCTCGGAGTTCACAGATCTGAACTCAGAGTCTACCAAAAAACAAAAATTAGATTCTATAATTGCAGTAGTTTAGCACCGTATGATTATATTATTAAGTTGACGCCAATGCGCACAGCGGGATCCGCACGCTATCCCGCATGTTGACAAACGTTTCGTTCGTTTCCCGCAACGCTATCCTCCCCGGTCAAAAATCCCGACACCCGCTAAAGCCCGCGGGATGATCGTGCTCCGCAGCAGTTGGGGAAAAGCAGAGGGGAAAGAAAACTCAAGACAAAATGTGTGGTTTCCGCATTCGAAATTTATCTCAGAGCACGTATCAAAACCACCGCCCCGCTGGGGCAGGTGTTTATGTGTTGGAGAAACCCACCCAAAAAATCGGCGGATTAATATCGCCCTCCAGGGGCATTTTTACAATGTCAGGATTTTTATATATGATGTATTTAAAAATATCCAGTCAAAATTTGAGTCTCTTGTAGCAAAGTCAAGAATTTAGAACGTCAGATATGAAAAATAAGATTCGTTTAGTATAACCTGCAGAAAACGCTTGCACAAATTATCAAATTTAGAAAAAAGCCGCCCGCGTTTTTTGTCAGGTTGATACTTTTGTTAGCCACTGCCTTTACCTTATTTATTGCCTTTTATCATTAATCTGCCCATAGTTTTTTCTTTCTAGTGAAGCCTTTGCCGATTTTAGAAAAAAGCCAACTTTAACTGACCTGATTTTTCTTCATGATAATATAAAGGTCTATTTGAATAGAACTGATTTTTAAGTCTATTCATATCGCCAAATGCTGATTTTTCTTTTGGAAAAAACCTGATCATAATACGATTGGCGTATTGAAAACGACTTCTTGTATTTTTTGGATTCTCGAGTATTCTTTTAAATAACGGCAAATATAAATCAACTAATTCTTCCCTATAGAATGACTTCTTACTCTTGTCAACACCGTGAAGTATGCTCGTGCTTGCACCTAAAATTGTATCGCATAATTGAACTAAATTTGCCTGTTCATTTGCTTTATGGTCTTTGGCTAAAAATATAATTTCATCGCATTTAAATGTAATATTTTTCTCAGAGCCAAGTTTGTATATTGAATGCCAGGGAAAATATGAATGATGCTGTTGTTGACCAATTTCATGATAAATATTTTCAACTATTATTTGTCTATGGCCAAAAAAGCATTTTAAGGCATACAAAACGGCGCTTCTGAAAAACCGGTTATACATATTGTTGAATTCATCTTCAGAGCCAAACTCATCGCGAGCCAGTAAAGAATTATTAAGACCAAGAATATATGAGTAAAAGATGTCTGCGCTTTTTGAAGGATTAAGAATGTATTCGAACCAGCGTTTACAAATATTTTTAGTATCCGCTGTTCTCATATCGCACCAATGAACAATTTTGTTATTCATGGCATAATATTTTGAATCTTTATCAAAATTACCAATGAATCGTTCATTAATAATATCTGTTAATAAACTACTATCAATATTTTCAAGAATAAGACCAATGTAATTCCAGGAATGATTGGTATAGGGACATTTTTTATCGATTACTTCATCAGCATAAATATTTACATGAACGGTTTCTTTTCTGGTTTCTTTTCCAAAAAGGTCTTTCAAAGCGCTAAATTGTAATTTGAATTAATTAATTTCATAATTCTCATACTCTTCCTTTGACAACGGAAAAGCCGGATCAACCACCAGCACTTCATCGTAGGATAGATTGTACAGTTTAAAGACTATTTGATCAATTTTAGTTTCAATTTGCTCATTTGACTTAACAATGTGTTCATTTACAAGCTTAGAGAGAGTTTCATTAATTTTAGTGGATATATTTGGAATACAAAATGGCATTATATAATCAGTTTTAAAGTAATAATATTCGTTATTAAATGGAGTACTAGTATTTTTAATGAAAAAATAAAAAAGTTTACTATTAAAAATGGCCAAGAATGACTTTGTTAAAGAAATGTATTCATCTTTTGGTATTACTAAATATCCGCCAGCGTCTGGTATGAATGAATCTTCAATAGTAGTAAAACTTGAATGATTTTGAAGTTGGGGTGTAACAACTTTAACTTTTGAATTTAGAATATTCAAATCCCTACTTCTGTGTAAGCTATACCAGTATTTGGGATTTGTCTTATATGCAATTTTCTTTTCTTTTAAATGTGATTTAAAATTATTTAGATAATAAAATGCTTTTGGATAATTTTTCTTAAATTTATTCTCTTCTATTGGAATGGTTTTGTTATCTTTTTGTATATGAGGGTATATAATAAATTTATCAGATTTAGGTTTCGAATATCTACGGATATCTTCACCTTTTAAAAGGGGCTTAAGAATATCTGCTTCTAATTCGATATTTTTTTCTAATGCTTTCGAGTAACCGTAAAATAAACTGTCTTTTATCTTACCTTTTAAAATAAAAATATCATCACCAACAGTAATTACACCCTGAAATACACCTTTGAAATATTAAGATCGGGATTAAATATATTTTTTCTAGTATTTTTATAGCAAATATGTCATCTGTTAATAGCCAATTTTTTTGTAATAAAAAATATGGAATTTCTGTAAAGTCTATATTTTCAAGTGATTTATTTTTAGGTTTTGCAAATAACAAATTTGTATTCTCGTTTTTAAAAACAAATATACCAGTATATGAAGTAGCTGTTTCAAATATTTGATCAACCCCGAAATAAATAAGTTTATTTAATGCAGTGCTATTCAATATTATATTTCGCAGACTTTTTCCATAATCAGCAAATAAGAACCTATGTGGATTAATAAAAACTATGCATCCGCTTTTTTTAATAAGACTAAAAGACTTTTCAATAAAAATTACATAAATATCATATTTACCTTTTGTTGAATTATATCTACTATTAAAAAAGTCAATTAAGTCTTTTGGGATATGTTGTACTTTCAAATATGGTGGGTTTGCAATGACAATATTGAAGCCTATTTCTTTAGTCACATTTTCATTTAATATTTCTGGAAAATCCAGTTTCCAGTCGAAATGTTCAAAGGGCTTGTCGTTGCCCTGCAGGGCTTTTAGTCTGGCAATGTTGCGGTCAAAACCGGCAAGCGTTGTTTTAATTTCCAGATCCTTTTGCCGGTCTTTGGCGGTGGGCGCAAAACTGCTGCTTAAAGGATTTTTAGCCTGATAGCGGTATTTATTCAGCGTTAGTTGGGTAATCAGTAATTCAATTTTTAGGTCACGGATTTCCTGTTTCTGTTTTTGCTTGTTCCCGCCCGGATTAAAATAAGCCCTTTGTTTGCTGACAATCTGTTTGAGCAAGGCTTGAATTTTCTGCACATATTCATCGGCTTTGCCTACGCTGCTTTTTAAGTCCCAGTCTATTTCGATCACTTCGTCTTCAAACTTGGGCACCAGCGAATTGCCAACTACAATTTTATATTCCAGGTTGGGCAGTGGGCGCGGCGTCTCTTCGTCCACAATCAGCGACAGCCAGAAGCGCAGGCGGGCAATATCCACCGCCCCTTTTTCGATATCCACACCATAAATGGAATTCTGGATAATGTTTTCTTTTACTTTGGCGGGTTCCCATTCCGGGGCGTTTGGTGTGCAGGTATGCAAAACTTGTTTAGCAGAATAAATTTCGTGTAGTAATCCCATCGGGAAAGCGCCGGAACCAATTGCCGGATCACAGATTTTTACTGCGTCTAAAAGTCGGTCAAGATGGTCTGCCTGTAACTTCGATATTCCGGTCGCTTCTTTATTCTTCACCAGGTTTTCAATCACAATCCTGTCCATCATTAAATCAGGTAAATCAGAGTTCTGACAATGGGTAAACAAATATTCAATCAGACTTTCCTGGGTCATGTAATGCACAATTTCTTTGGGTGTGTAGTAAGCGCCTTTGTCTTTGTTATCTTCCAGCAGGTTTTCAAAAATATGGCCTAACATTTCCGGATCAACAGCCATGGTGTGTTCTTCGGGGCTGTCTTCGTAAATGGTAAAATTATAGCTGTCAAAGAAGGCAAACAGGTCGGTGAACAGTTGCGGCGGGAAGGTTAAAAAATCGTATTTGTCGGATTCCTTTTCAAACAAGCCGCCATTCAAATAGGGAATGCGGCAGGGCTTGCCGTCAATCAGTTCACAAATATCATTTTCACGGATTGTATTCAGCGTGTCAAAAAACAAGGTGGTCAAAGCCGCCGCGTAAAAGGATTGATTCGCCCCGGTGCTCAAAAACAGGTTCTTTAAAAAAGCCCGGTCGCCTTCGCCCCACCTTCCGTCAACCGGAACACCCAGCCAGCCTTTCTTTTGCAGAAAATAGAGAAAGACAATGCGGCCCAATAGTTTTTTACAAAAATTACGGATGGCTTTTTCGTTATTGTTAAAGGCGGTTATTTTATATTTTGAGCCGTCCAGATAATCGACAAATTTAGAATAATGTTCTTTGTATTCTTTAAAGAATTGTTTGGATATTTTTTCAACGGAAAAGGCTTCCTGAATATCTTTTAAATGGATCTGCCCGTTATCGCTTAATAACTGAAAACGCTCAACAGCGGTGCGGCAGGATTCACCGGGTCCGAAAAAATAGGTGAATCGTTTGGGATTGGTAATGGATTGGGTAACATAACCCTTTTCATCAAGCGTCCTGATTTCGGAAACATAAGAAAAGCGCCAGTTATCACTTTGCACAAAAACGATCAGCGCGCCGTCCACGTCATATTTATACACATTGCGCAGCAGTCCGCGCAGACCTACTTTGTTGCGTTCCAGCATCACGCCGGGTAACACGTTTACCTGGTATAATCCAATCAGCCGGTCGTCTTTAGTTTCAAAACTGCCTAATTCATAAGCGTTTTCGGCTTTGTCGTTTGAAGGCAGAATAATGGGCTGGGGCTGCCGGTGGAAATGTTTCACATTAAAAATTTCAGCAAGCGCATTGCGCCAGTTATTAAGATCAAACGGCGCGGATAAGATTTCCTGTAGTTGGGCTTTAGTCATCGAGCGCTTCCGGTTTATTGATGAATTGTTTATCGTGTGTTTTTACACGGCGTTCCAGTTTTTTTACATCTTCTTCCGGCGGCAGTTCTTCGGGACGGATACCGCGTTCCAACAATAATTTTCGCACGCTTTTATTGTTGGTTATATGTTCCCAGGCAATATCATTCCCCTGATGAATATCCTTATCTTTTACATTGAAGATCGTAATTTCCGCGGCAAAGTCTTTTGCTTTTACGGTGATTGTGGGTAGAAAATCGGCTAATGGTCTGTTTGGCTTAACACCCAGTTTCTGTTTCATCTGCGCGGTGGTAAAACCGAAAAGCGCTTTATCCCCTTTACTGCGAATGATGCCGAAATCTTTTTCGTTACCGGTTTTTTCAAAGATAAGTTCAGACAGTTCTTTTTCGGAAAAAGTGAGTTTCTGCCGCGCTTGAAGACGTTCCCAATCATTAATGCGCTGTTCGATAATCTCGAATTTGCGGGTTTGCACGGCAAAGTAGTTTTGGGCAAAAGCAATTTGTTCTTTTCTGGGGTCGCCGTTCTGGGCGATCAGGTAACAGGCAAAACGAGTAAGCATAAAATCTGGTATTTCCTTCGATGCACCTTTTGGCATGGCTATCGTTTTGTTGACGTCAACAAAATGATCGGTAATAGGGTGACCCGCTGTTTCGCAGGAAGTTTCGGCTTTGTTTATTACCAATAAAAAATTGCGCCATTCCGTGTAGCCTAAAAGATGCTGCAAATCCCGCGCAAACCAAAATTCAATATCATTCTTTGTGTGATTAACACAGGACTCAAAATCTTTGGTCAGGTGTTTTATGACTTCTTTTTTCATTCAAGGTCTTCCTTTATATTGAATTTTCAAGGGATAAAGGTTTCCGAGATTACGATTTCCGGTGAAATATTAAAATCCAGATCGCTAAGCGGTTGGGCTTCGGTATCATCCAGTTCAAGCGCGTCATATTTCTTTGCTATCGCCAGCAGCAGATTATCCGCCTGCGCATAATTGATCTGTTTTTTATCCAGTTTCTGGCGAATTTTACGGATTTCATTGGGCAGCGGGGTAAAGGTTCCGGCGTCGACCAAATCCGCCAGATTTGCACAGATGGTTTTAACTTCACTCTTTTTAGATAAACCTTTCATGTCGCGCAAAAATTTTTTAGCCTGTGCCGAAATGGCGTCGGCTTTTTCGGTGGTGGTTACTTTCTCGGTCGATGCGCCTAAGAAATCTTTTTCAAAAAGGTCTAACGCTGCCTGAACGTGGTGATAATGAATTTTGGGTAAATCATAGCCGGGTTCTGCTGCCGTTGCCTGGAATATTTCCGCGGCTTCCAGAAAGGTCAGCGATTTAACATTTTCTTCTTTATCAATTTGATAGAATTCCATTTTATAAGTTGACTTCAAAAATACGGCTGACGAGTCTTTCGCAATATCATTTAAGGTATATTTATTTTTTCGGGCGGTTCGCGCTTTTAAAGGAAAATTTTTGATGCGCTTAAACTCTTTGGGATTGGCATCTTTGAATTCCCTGATAAAGCGCAGGTAATGCAGCCGTTTATCTTCTTCGTCCGGCAATCCTTCTTTGAACAGTTCAAACTGCTCGACCAGTTCTTCATGGGTAAAAATCTGGGCGTCTTCACCAAAAGCAGTATGGAAACCCTGTAATTTGACCAAAGCATTATTATAAAGGTGGATTTCTTCATCACCCTGTTGTGATGGATAAAAGTTGTAATTATAGACAACACCCGCAATGCTGCCAATGCGATTTACCCGGCCAATACGCTGCATCAGGCGGGTAGCATTCCAGGGTGTATCGTAATTCACGATGACATTGGCCCGGTGTAAATTGACGCCTTCCGCCAGCACATCGGTAGAAATCATAAATTTGTAATCATCCTTCATATCACCGGGATAATTGGCGTCAAAATTTTGCTGGATTATTTCAAACAGTCTCTTACGATTGTCGGATGAAATATTTAAAACACTGATATTCAATTTATCTTCAATTTCTTTTTGCAGATAATCAGCCGTGTCGGCGCTTTCGGTAAAAATAATCAATTTCCCTGACGGATTTATTTCAATGTTAAGCAAGTCATCCTGCAGGGTTTCAAAGAAGGCTTCAATCTTGGGATCTTGTTTTACTTTTTCCCATTCAGTAACCAGTTCCTGTAAAAGTGCATAATCCTTTTTTAATCCATCAATAAATTCAGGATTAAAATCTTCCGGTTTAAAAATATTATTGCGTGGATTTTCAAGATTCATTTCCTGAATTATATTTTCAATGTCTTCAAAACTGATACCTTTTTCCGTCATGTCATTGATATCCAAATCGGGTGCGATAAAAACTTTCCCGTTTTCGAACATTTGAATCATGCGTTCGGTGGCTTTGGTCAGGTTACCCAAAGAAATTTTGAAAGCATGAAAACTGCTTTCCAGTCTTTTTACCATTAATGTCTTCATAATTCCAGCCAGAGATTTAGAGACCAAAACCGCCTGATCGTAATACATTTCTCTTAATTCATCGTTTAGATAACGAATGGCCTGATAGCGCAGATAATTAATTTTGTCATCATCCGTCAAATAAAAAATGGTATGATAAAAAAGTTTACTCAGTTTGGCATCCATCTGATATACTTTCGGACGGGGCGGCGCAGGTTCAGGAAATTCAATACCCTGTGCTTTCATGTCTTCCATATACTTGGGATAATTTTGTAAATCCTTTCGTGTTCTTCGCACTGTTATTTGAGAGATCAGTTTTTCGCGAATGATGGTATATAATTCTCTGATGCGGTTTAAATCCGGTTGTTCATGACGGATAATTTCCCGGTATTCCCGGATGATCGGGCCAAAAAAGTTTTGCAGGTTGGTAACTGTCAGCGTGCTTCTGCGGGCATCCTGGAAAAGCAATAATTGGTAATACAAATCCTGCGGCCGGTTGTTTAATGGTGTTGCAGAAATTAAAATTACTTTCTTTTTGGTTCCTGAGATCAAACCTTCGCCATTTCTCGGCGCTTTACAGATACGTTGTAAATTGCCAAACATTTGTGACGTGTGGTTCCGGTAACGATGCGCTTCATCAACCAAAACCAAATCATAATCTTCTTTTGACCAATAATTTAAATCCTTGCCTTCGATTAATTTGTCGAGTCTGCCATTGGTGATAAATTTTGTATGACGGTCAATTCCAAAAAAACGAAAAGTCGTTTTCCAGTTTTTTTCAAGCGCCGGTGGATAAACCACCAGTATTTTTGTATTCAGAGAACCGTTGGCCATCAGGAAACGCTTGGCTATCATGGCAGCCACAACTGTTTTTCCTAATCCGACAACATCCGCTAAAAAGAAACCGTTGTGTTCCAGTAGCATCTGGAATCCCTGGTGAACGGCGTCGACCTGGTAAGTAAGTTTTTTATAATTTTTGGGTAGATCGCCAACGGTATCTGGATCATAGTCAATGTTTTTGCCAAAATACTCGATGAGTAATTTCAGATATAATTCAAACGGTGTGAACTTTTGACCAATATGGGTTTTCTGTTTGAACTGTTGAATATCTGCCGGAAGGATTGGCGTTGAATTTTTCCATAATTCGTTGAATTCTTTTTTGGTGAATTCAACATCGTCAAAATCTTTTAAGGCAACATTCAGTTCATAATTAGGAGTTTTCTTAATACCCAGCCCGGCTTCCGTCAGGTTAGACGATCCCATGATTACCCAGCCATCGGAATGCTCGGAATGCTTTTCAGGCAGAAACAAATAAAACTTGGCATGAAGTGATTTGGAATTGTGCGCTCTTACTTCAATTCTGCCTTCAATTAAATCATTTACAAATTTTATAATACCTTCTTCAACTTCTTCATCATATTTTGCTTCTTTGATGTCCTGAATAAACCAGTTTAAAAATTCCTGTTTTGTTTTTTCATCATCGCCGAAATAGAGCAAACCTTTTCGCTGCGCTTCCGCAAACATTTGGTCGACGTTTATACCGACAAGTATTTTTATTTCTTTGATGTCTTTTAAATAAGGTTGTAATGCAAAATAACCGGAAGAACGAAAATAACCGACAACAGCCTGAAAGGCATACAAATCTTTCATGTATTCAATGATGCCTTTGAACTTGTCGAACAGGTTTCTTTCGTTAGTATTTGTAAAGAATTTTGTGGACATAATCTCTCACATTAGTATTTGTAAACGTAAGAAGAAGTTACGAGAAAAATTTAAAGAATGAAATTTCAATATATAATACAACCCCGAAGTTAAGTGATTGCGTATAGGTGGCTAAC